>JAZNIP010000275.1:0-5882 GCA_045577575.1 Lachnospiraceae bacterium
AGATATGATTGTATTGCCGGGCGGTATGCCGGGAACGAAAAATTTAGAAGCATGTGCTCCGTTGATGGTACAGGTGGACAATTTTTATAACAATGGAAAATATGTGGCTGCTATCTGTGCGGCACCGAGTATTTTGGGGCATCGTGGAATATTAAATGGCAGAAATGCATGCTCTTTCCCGGAATTTGAAAATCAGCTTGAGGGTGCGTGGGTCAGCAGAAACAGTGTAGAAATCTCGGATAAGGTAATTACCTCCAGGGGTATGGGGTGCGCCATTGATTTTGGTCTGGCAATTGTAGCAGAGCTTCAGGGACAAAAGTCAGCAGATGCTTTGGCAGAAAAAATTATTTATTCTAAATAAGAAAAAAGGACAGGAAGGAACAAAAGAGGTATGGAGAGAGAAAGTTTTGGTTCACGTCTTGGATTTATACTTGTAAGTGCAGGCTGTGCCATCGGTATCGGTAATGTATGGAAATTTCCATATGTAGCAGGACAAAATGGCGGAGCGGTTTTTGTATTGTTCTATCTGTTGTTTTTGATTTGTATGGGTGTGCCGGTACTGACAATGGAGTTTGCGGTAGGTCGTGCCAGCAGAAAGAGTGCGGTACAGGGTTATCAGGTGCTTGAGGAAAAAGGGCAGAAATGGCATATTCACGGCTGGCTTTGTATGGCAGGCTGTTATCTGCTGATGATGTACTATACGACAGTTTCCGGATGGATGGTAAGCTATTTTGTGAAATTTGTCAGAGGAACCTTTCAAAGTGGCATGACATCAGATGCGGTAGCCGGTGTGTTTGGAAGTATGCTTGCAAGTCCGGTTGAGATGGGCGGTTATATGGCGGCAATGGTAGTTGCTGGATTTTTGGTTTGCAGTATGGGGCTTCAAAAGGGACTGGAGCGTATTTCGAAAGGAATGATGCTGGCACTTCTTGGTCTGATTGTGGTGCTGGCAATACATAGTGCGACGCTGGAAGGTGGGAGCGAAGGTCTTGCATTTTATCTGCTTCCTGATTTAAAGCGAGCAAAGGAAGCAGGCATTTGGAATGTAATCGTAGCAGCGATGAATCAGTCTTTCTTTACGCTGAGTCTTGGTATTGGTTCTATGCAGATATTCGGAAGCTATATGGAGAAAAAGTATACGCTTGCAGGAGAATCTGTTCGCATCTGTGTACTGGATACCTTTGTGGCACTGATGTCCGGTATGATTATTTTTCCGGCATGCTTTGCATTCGGAGTACAGCCGGATGCAGGCCCGTCATTGATTTTTGTAACACTGCCTAATGTTTTTGTAAATATGACAGGTGGCAGGATATGGGGAAGTTTATTTTTCCTGTTTATGACCTTTGCAAGCTTTTCAACAGTGATTGCGGTATTTGAAAACCTGCTTGCATGCTGCATTGATAAATTTGGATGGAGTCGTGGACAGGCAACCTTAGTAAACTGTATTTTTATGCTGATAGCAAGTCTGCCGTGTGTACTCGGTTATAATATTTGGAGTGAGCTGCGGCTTATTGGCGGCAGAGATGTATTGGATAGCGAAGACTTTATCGTTAGCAATCTGCTGCTTCCGGTTGGTGCACTTGTGTATTTGCTGTTTTGCGTCAGCAAATGGGGTTGGGGCTTTGACAAATATCTGGCAGAGGCAAATGAGGGAAAAGGCATGAAAATTTCTCCGAAGCTGAAGGGTTATTTTCTCTTTGTGCTTCCGGTATTGATACTGGTGATTCTGATTCAGGGATTGCGATAATAGAAAAAGAGGGCATCGCCTTGTATAGGCATGCCCTTTACTGTTTGACACATTGCTCTATGAGCAATGCGTTTTATTCCTTAGTTAAGATGATTCCCGAATGGAGATGCATTGTATCAGCTTTAATTCGGAACTTTGGTTTGGTCGATTGTATCAGTTATAATCTGCCGCATCTCATTTTTATCCTTGCCCAGAGCAAATGCAAGCTCGGCATAGAGATGGTCTTCTGCCAGCTTGAAGTAGCGTTCATCTGTTGCAGTGCTTTTTTTACCTTGTTCTGTTCTTTGTTTTTTACGCAGATATAAATTTTTGATAATGCTGACTAAAGCGGTAGGGTCACAGCTGTGTAGTGCTTCCTTATATGCCTGCTCCCGCAGCTTGTCATTGGCAATCCATGCGGCTTCTGTCGCAGGGATAGAGCGGATAACGGTCCATGCTTCCTCTTCACTCAGGACCCTTCGCAAATTTTGTTCAGCAGTATCGGTAGGCACATACAGCTTTGAATTTTTATTTTCCAGAGGAATCAGCAGATAGTACAACCGATTTCTGTCTGTACCGGGTAAGTCCAGATGCAGAATATCCTCAATCCGGCATACACCGTTGTTTGCTTTTACTACATAACTGCCGATTTCATACACGAAAATCAATCCTCCTTAAACTGTCAGTATATTTTGCATTATCATTATTGTAACATGAAAATTATACAAAATTCAAAGGAACTTTTTCACAAAAATGCACAATGATAAGAGGTAAAAATGCACTGTCAATAACAGGAAAAACCCCCGATTTCATCGAAATCGAGGGCTTTTTGTCAGCAAAATCATAGATTTGCCGTATTCCTGCTGTTAGCAGTTGTTATTTCATCTGCTCTTCCTGACGTTTGATCATTCTACGAACCATTTCTCCGCCAATACTGCCGGCCTCTTTGGAAGTAAGATCTCCGTTGTAACCTTCTTTTAAGTTGATACCCAGTTCAGATGCTACCTCTGTTTTAAAACGATCCATAGCTGCCTTTGCTTCAGGAACTTCTGTTCTATTACTTCTGTTTGAACTCATAATAATTTACCTCCGTAAATGTTCTTTTTTGGTTTCTTCAAGATAAGCAGAGAGTGCTTATCCTGAAGAAGCTTCTTTTTCCGAGAAGGTTCTTCGCTGTAAGTCCTCGTCGCGCTTATCTTGATGTTAGTATTTACGAAATGAAATGAATTATAATGGTAAGTTTTTCAAGAATTCTTGCGCTTTTAAAATGCGTATGCTATAATTCTAAAATGACTGTAAATGTGGGAGAATGTCCCATTTTAAATACAAGGAGGAAATAGAAAAATGAGTTTACAGGTAGAAAAATTAGAAAACAATATGGCGAAGCTGACCATTGAAGTTGCAGCAGAAGAATTGGAAAAAGCAATCCAGACAGCATATCAGAAAAATAAAAATAAAATCAGTGTTCCGGGCTTTCGAAAAGGAAAAGTACCGCGTCAGGTGATTGAAAAAATGTATGGAAAAGAAGTTTTTTATGAAGATGCAGCAAATGCACTGATTCCGGATGCTTATGAGAAAGCATTGGAGGAATGTGAGGAAAGCATTGTTTCTTCTCCAAAGATTGAAGTAACACAGATCGAAGCGGGCAAGCCTTTCATTTTTACAGCAGAGGTTGCGTTAAAGCCGGAAGTTAAGCTTGGTAAATACAAAGGTGTAAAAGTAGATAAAATTGCTATCGAAGTAACAGAAGACGAAGTAAATGCTGAAATCGAAAGAGAAAGAGAAAGCAATGCAAGAACGGTAGAGGTTGAAGGAAGAGCAATCGAAAACGGTGATATCGCTACGATTGATTTTGAAGGCTTTGTAGACGGTGTGGCATTCGAAGGCGGTAAAGGAGAGAACTATCCGCTGACCATCGGCTCCGGTTCTTTCATCCCAGGTTTTGAAGAGCAGCTTATTGGCAAGAATAAGGACGAGGAAGTAGATGTTAATGTTACTTTCCCGGAGGACTATCATGCAGAAGAGCTGAAAGGAAAAGCAGCTCTGTTTAAGGTTGCCATCAAGGAAGTAAAGACAAAAGAAGTGCCAGAGCTGGACGATGAGTTTGCAGCAGAAGTATCTGAATTTGATACACTGGCAGAGTACAAAGAAGATATTCAGAAAAAATTAACAGACAAAAAAGAAAAAGAAGCAAGAAACGCAAAAGAAGAAGCAGTTATTGATGCAATCATTGCTGATTCCGCTATGGATATTCCGGAAGCTATGCTGGAAACACAGCAGAGACAGATGCTGGATGAGTTCGCTCAGAGATTACAGATGCAGGGACTTTCCATTCAGCAGTACTTCCAGTTTACCGGACTTGATGCACAGAAGATGCTTGAGCAGGTAAAACCGCAGGCAGAGAGAAGAATCAAATCCAGACTGGTACTGGAAGCTATCGTAGCAGCAGAGGGTATCACAGCTACTGACGAAGATTACGAAAACGAAATCGCAAGAATGGCTGAAGTATATAATATGGAAGCAGACAAGGTAAAAGAAATGCTTGGAGATAATGAGAATGCGAAAAAGCAGATTTTAGATGACCTTGCTATTACAAAGGCTGCAGATTTCGTTGTGGCAGAAGCAAAAGAGACAAAGCCGAGAGCTAAAAAGGCTGATAAAGAAGAGAGTGCAGAATAATAATAAGGAGGCATTCCTATGAGTTTAATTCCTTATGTCGTTGAGCAGACCAGCAGGGGCGAGCGTTCCTATGATATCTATTCAAGACTTTTAAAGGACAGAATTATATTTTTGGGAGAAGAAGTGAATGAAGTGACTGCAAGCATTGTAGTCGCACAGCTTCTTTTTCTGGAAGCAGAAGATCCGGAAAAGGATATTCAGCTTTATATTAACAGCCCCGGAGGAAGCGTAACTGCGGGCATGGCGATTTATGATACCATGCAGTACATCAAATGTGATGTAGCTACTATTTGTATCGGTATGGCAGCCAGCATGGGAGCATTCCTGTTAGCAGGCGGTGCAAAGGGAAAGAGAAGTGCGCTTCCCAATGCAGAGGTGATGATTCATCAGCCGCTTGGAGGTACACAGGGACAGGCAACAGAAATAGAAATCGCTGCAAAGCATATTTTGAGAACAAAAGAAAAATTGAACCGTATGTTAGCCGAAAATACGGGACAGCCATATGATGTCATCTGTGCAGATACAGAAAGAGATAACTGGAAGACTGCAGAGGAAGCAAAAGAGTACGGATTAATCGACAAGGTGATTACATTCAGACCTACAGTATAATCGCTGCAGGCAGTAAGGAGACGGAAAAGTAAGATGACAAAAAATTCTGACGATAAGGTAAGGTGCTCGTTCTGCAATAAGACGCAGGAACAGGTCAGAAAGCTGATTGCCGGTCCGGCAGGGGTCTATATTTGTGATGAATGCATTGATATTTGTGCAGAAATCATGGAAGAAGAATATGAAGATGAGACTGCCGCAGAGGGTGTGGAAATCAACCTGTTAAAGCCGGTGGAAATCAAGGAATTTCTGGATGAATATGTCATTGGTCAGGAGGATGCCAAAAAGGTATTATCAGTGGCTGTATACAATCACTATAAGCGTGTGATGGCACCGAAGGGACCAAGTGAGGTAGAGCTTCAGAAAAGTAACATTCTGATGATAGGACCAACCGGTTCCGGTAAGACCTATCTGGCACAGACACTTGCCAAAATTATCAATGTGCCGTTTGCAATTGCAGATGCGACAACATTGACGGAAGCCGGCTATGTTGGTGAGGATGTGGAAAACATCCTGTTAAAACTGATTCAGGCGGCAGATTACGATGTAGAGCGTGCGCAGTACGGCATGATTTATATCGATGAGATTGATAAGATTACCAAAAAGAGCGAAAACGTATCCATTACACGAGATGTTTCCGGTGAGGGTGTGCAGCAGGCACTTCTGAAAATTATAGAAGGAACGGTTGCAAGTGTACCGCCGCAGGGCGGAAGAAAGCATCCGCATCAGGAGTTTATACAGATAGATACTACGAACATCCTCTTTATATGCGGCGGTGCGTTCGGCGGTCTTGATAAGATCATACAGAAGCGTGTCGGCAAAAGTGCGATGGGATTTGGTGCGGAGATTAAGAGCAAAAATAATACTGATA
>JAZNIP010000276.1:0-5327 GCA_045577575.1 Lachnospiraceae bacterium
ATACGATTACCGGTGTTATGCTGATTACCATTGTAGTGTTGGATGCATTGATGCAGCGTCATGCGGCAGAAAGAATCAGACGTGAGCGTCTGACTGCGAGAGCGGCAAATACAGTGGGAGAAAAAGGAGGAGAGCAGGCATGAATAAAGTAAGAAGAACTCTTTTGACATGGGAAACCTTTCTTCTGGGCATCCTGATTCTGGAATTTGTTGTATTCGGAGCAAAAAATCCAAAATTCTTAATGCCGAGAGTATTACTTGCCAGCGTTAATGACTTTATTGCAATTTGCTTCATTGCATTATTTGTAACCTTTGTTATGATTACAGGCGGTATTGATATTCAGGCAGCTTCCATTATCGGTCTTACTTCTATTATAATAGGTGTAGGCTGGCAGGATGGTGGTATGAATATCTGGACAGCAGCAGCACTTGCAGTTGTGGTAGCGGCATTTTGCGGTGCGCTTTCCGGTTTCTTTGTAGCCTATTGTGGCGTGCAGGCAATGGTGGTCACGTTGGGCGGTAGCTTCCTATATGCGGGCTTTGGACTTCTGGTATCCAATCTTTCTGCAACAGAAGCATACAAAGGAATCAGCGGATTTCCGGAGAACTTTAAAATTATTTCCAAATATAAATTGTTTGATGTAATTCCGGCACAGCTGATTGCATTTGCAGTACTGATTGTTATTGCTTATATTTTGCTTCATAAATCAAAATATGGAAGAAGCATTTTCCTGGTAGGTATCAATCAGGAAGCGGCTGAATATTCGGGAATTAATACAAGACTTGTTATTTTAAGTACATACGTTATTTCTGCAATCAGTGCAGCTCTTGCAGGTATTATGCTTACCTCTTATTTAGGAACGGCAAAGAGCGATTTGGGTTCTAACCTGACACTGAATATTATTACAGCGGTTGTACTCGGTGGTACATTAAGTACCGGTGGAAAAGGAAGTGTTATCGGTACAGCACTTGCATCGTTGGTAATCGGTATTCTGCGTTTTGGACTTCCGCTTTGCTTTAAGGTTAATACGCAGTATATGGACATTCCGGTAGGAGCACTTCTTCTTATCGTAGTAATCGGACGAGCTATTGTATCCAGACCGGAAACAGCAGCATTTTTCAAGAAATTAAAAAGTGCAAAATAATTTTTGGTAACATTGTATGATTATTCAAAGCGAAAAGCTTTTGAATATAAATAAAAAGGAGGAAAAGGATATGAAAATGAAAAAAGTAATGTCTCTCGTACTTGCTTTATCCATGGTACTGTCTCTGACAGCATGTGGTGGAGCGAAAGAAGAAGCAGCAGCACCTGCAGCAGCAGAGCCTGCTAAAACAGAAGCAGCAGCTGAAGCAGCACCTGCAGAGGCTGAAGCTGAAGCACCTGCTGAAGAAGCAGCAGCTGGCGGAGATGTAGCTGGTAAAACAGTTGTATTCATTCCGAAGGTAACAGGTAACGCTTTCTTCGAAGCAGCTAACGAAGGCGCACAGAAATATGCAGCTGACTGGGGAATCACAGTAGATTACCAGGGTAGTGCTACAGCTGGTGTTGCTGATCAGGTTCAGGTTATCAACAATGCAGTAGCAAGTGGTGCAGATGCTATCTGTATCTCTACAGTAGACGCAGCAGGCGTTAGAGATGCTTTACTTGCAGCAAAAGATGCTGGTCTTGCAGTTTGTACATGGGACTCTGACTCTCAGTCTGATGCTCGTGACTTAATGGTATCTCAGGGTACACCTGAAGTATTAGGCCAGATGTTAGTAGATATGTCCGTTGACGCTTTAACAAAACGTGGCGTTGACCCTGCAAAAGATGAAGTTAAGTATGTATGGCATTATTCTCAGGCAACAGTTACAGACCAGAACTCCTGGCAGGTAGCTGGTGAAGCAATCATCGCTGAGAAATATCCGAACTGGACAAAAGTTGCTGACAACTATTATTCCGAACAGGACGCTGAAAAAGCAGTTTCCACAGGTGCAGCTATCCTTGACGCTTACGCTGATATCGACCTGATCATCTGCAACGACTCTACAGCTCTTCCTGGACAGTTAAAAGCAGCTCAGAACAAAGGTCTGACAAAAGATGACATCACAATCACAGGTTTTGCAACACCTATGGCTATCAAAGAGTACTGCGAAGCAGGCGTTCTTTATGAGTGGGGTCTCTGGGATTGCGGTATCCAGGGTGCTATGGGATGCTACCTTGCAGCATACCTTGCAGCTGGAAACGAAGTTAAGGTTGGCGACGTAATCTCCATTCCTGGAATCGGTGACTGCGAAGTTCTTGCAAATGACTGCTTAACAGAAGGCGACACAACAGCAGATACAAACAACGGTGTTGTTCTGTTACCGGAAACAGCAGTATTTGATGAAACAAACGTAAACGATTACAACTTCTAATAAGTTGAACAGTGCATAAGACTTAAAGGGACGCGCCGACTGCTTGCAGTCGCGCGCGTGTCTTTTAAGGATTATATAGGGCGAAGCCCGAGAGCGAAAAAGCCGCAGGCTTTTGAGCGCGCACTGTTTATAACAGGGCGTGCGCACACTTGGCGAGGTGTTTTCGAGCCTAGTGTGAAAGTAGAGCGCGTACTTATAAAACAGTGCAAAAGCAGCAAAATGTAATCACATAGAAAATAAGGAGGCTAAACATAAAATGGCAGATGTAGATGGATTAAAAATAGCAAAAGATTATAAGGTAGATGTACCTTTTGCAAACATGGGTGACTTTCATGTAAAAGGCGCAAACGGCCTGGACTGGGGTATGAAAAAACATCTCTCCAATATTTTTGATCCGGTCAGTGGCAATACAGTAATGTTTGCTTTTGATCATGGATATTTCATGGGATCTACAGCAGGTCTGGAAAGACTTGATATCCTTATTCCGCAGTTAATCCCTTATGTAGATGTACTTATGGGAACAAGAGGAGCACTTCGTACTTGTGTTCCGGCTAATTGCCAGAAAGGTATTGCACTTCGTACAACTTCCGGATCTTCTATGCTGAATGATGACCTTTCTCATGAAGTAGTAGCAGTAGACATTGAAGATGCAATCCGCATGAATGCTGACTGTATGGCAGTTCAGACATTTATCGGTGCAGACGGACAGTTGTCCAGTATTGATAATTTGTCTCGTACAATCAACGCAGGTATGCGTTACAGTGTACCGACAATGGGCGTTGTTGCAGTTGGTAAGCAGATGGAGCGTACTGATCGTTTCTTCAAGCTGGCAACCAGAATTTTAGCTGAAATGGGTGCAAATATTATTAAGACATATAACTGCGAGAATTTTGAAGAAATCGTAGCAGCTTGTCCGGTACCGATTGTAGTTGCAGGTGGAAAGAAACTTCCTGAAAAAGATGCTTTGACACTTGCATACGAAGTAATCAATAAGGGTGCAAGAGGTGTTGATATGGGACGTAATATCTTCCAGAGTCAGGATCCGGTAGCTATGGCACAGGCAGTTAATATGGTTGTTCATAAGGGTGCTACAGATAAGGAAGCATATGAATTCTTCCTTGACACAAAAAAGAACTAAAATTGGTTCTTCATAATTTGTCATGAGAAAAGGGCTGGCAATTTTTCGCTGGCTCTTTTTTGCCCATGACAGAATGCGAACTGCTGGTTTACAAATGAATAGATTATATGTAATACTTGTATTGTAATATTTAGATGTGTCAGTATAAATTAATACGGAGGGCATTGTAAATGAAAAAATGGGTATATTTGTTTACGGAAGGCAGCGCAGACATGCGTAATCTTCTTGGAGGAAAAGGTGCCAATCTGGCAGAAATGACAAACTTAGGTTTGCCGGTACCGCAGGGCTTTACCATTACAACAGAGGCCTGCACACAGTATTACGAAGACGGAAGACAGATTAATGATGAAATCATGGAACAGATTATGGAGCACATCGTAAAGATGGAAACCATTACCGGAAAAAAATTCGGTGACAAAGAAAATCCCCTGCTCGTATCTGTTCGTTCCGGCGCAAGAGCTTCTATGCCGGGTATGATGGACACGATTCTGAATCTTGGATTGAACGAAGAAGTAGTGGAAGTATTAGCAGCAAAGTCCGGTAATCCCCGCTGGGCATGGGACTGTTACAGAAGATTTATCCAGATGTATTCAGACGTGGTAATGGAAGTAGGAAAGAAATACTTTGAAGAGCTCATTGATGAAATGAAGGCAGAAAAAGGAATCGAGCTGGACGTGGATTTGACAGCAGAAGACCTGAAAAAACTGGCAGAGCAATTCAAGGGAGAATATAAAGCCAAAATCGGAGAGGATTTCCCGTCCGACCCGAAGGAGCAGTTACTTGGCGCAGTAAAAGCGGTATTCCGTTCCTGGGACAACCCTCGTGCGAATATTTATCGCCGTGATAACGATATCCCTTATTCATGGGGTACTGCAGTTAATGTACAGATGATGGCATTCGGAAATATGGGAGATACCTCCGGTACAGGTGTAGCATTTACCCGTAATCCGGCTACAGGTGAGAAGAAGCTGATGGGTGAATTCCTGTTAAATGCGCAGGGCGAGGATGTCGTAGCGGGTGTTCGTACACCACAGCCGATTGCACAGCTGGAAGAAGTAATGCCGGAAGTATATAAACAGTTTACCGATATTTGTAATAAATTGGAAGATCATTATCGGGATATGCAGGATATGGAGTTTACGATTGAAGATAAGAAGCTTTACATGCTTCAGACAAGAAACGGTAAGAGAACAGCAAAGGCTGCATTAAAGATCGCCTGCGATTTAGTAGATGAAGGCATGATTACAGAGGAAAAGGCGGTTTCCATGATTGACCCGAGAAATCTGGATTCTCTGCTTCATCCACAGTTTGATGCAGAAGAAGTAAAGAAAGCGACTCCGATTGCGAAAGCGCTTGCAGCAGCACCGGGTGCGGCCTGCGGTAAAATCGTATTTACGGCAGATGATGCCAAAGAATGGGCAGCAAGAGGAGAAAAGGTTGTACTGGTTCGTCTGGAAACTTCGCCGGAAGATATTGAGGGTATGAAGGCTGCACAGGGCACCCTGACCGTTCGCGGCGGTATGACCTCTCACGCGGCAGTCGTAGCCCGCGGCATGGGTAAGTGCTGCGTTTCCGGCTGCGGCGAGATCAAGATGGACGAGGAGAACAAGAAGTTCGACCTGGCCGGCAAGACCTATGTCGAGGGCGACTGGATCTCCCTGGACGGTTCCACCGGTACCATCTACGACGGCGCTATCGCTACCGTCGACGCTACCATCGCTGGCGAGTTCGGCCGTGTCATGGCTTGGGCTGACCAGTATCGTCGTCTGCGTGTCCGCACCAACGCTGACACT
>JAZNIP010000277.1:0-2015 GCA_045577575.1 Lachnospiraceae bacterium
GTTACTACAAAGAAATCGGTGTTCTGTAATTGAGAACCAAATACTAAAATCAATCCGATAGTTTATATGAGAGAATGCACGCCAAAAGGCTTGCATTCTCTTTTTTGCTTTATAGGATTCTGGTGTCATCTTCCTCTTGACAATTCTTTTCCTTGCACATATAATTAAACTCACAGTTTAATTATATGTGCATAATAACAAAAAGAAAGGAACTTGATTATGGGAAGACGCAAACAGGAATCTCCTACCATTCATCGCCAAAGAATTGCTGATGCCGCACAAATCCTGTTTACAAGAAAAGGGATTTCTGCAGTTACTATGGATGAAATCTCCAGAGAATCAGGCTATAGCAAAGCGACTCTATATGTCTATTTTAAAAACAAGGAAGAGTTGGTAAGCCTCCTTGTCCTCGAAAGCATGAAAAAGCTATCGGATGCTATATCCGATGCGCTGGAAAGTCACAGTGATACCCGAAAGCGTTACGATGCCATCTGTTACGGTCTTTTGCAATATCAAAGAGAGTTTCCATTTTACTTTCAGCTCGTGCAGGAGCAAATCAACATCGACTTTACTAATACCGATTTCTTTCCCGAAGAAAAAGAAACTTATCTGATAGGCGAAAAAATCAACGAGTCACTTTTCTGCTTTTTACAGGAAGGAATTAACTGCGGGGAACTCCGTTCCGATTTGGATTTAAGACCAACCATTTTTATCCTCTGGGGAACTCTCGCCGGTATCATACAGCTCTCTGCCAACAAAGCTGCCTATGTACAGCAGGAAATGAACTTATCGCAGGAGAGCTTCCTGAAACAGGGCTTCTCTATGATTTATCGTTCTATCGCCACACGCTGATTATTGTCACCAGCCGGATAAATACCGAAACATATATGTTTACACTTAAGTCAAGGGAGTTTTTATGAATAGGAAAAAATTACTTGCCATTTCAGGCAGTCCACACAAAAACGGAACTACTGCTACCATGTTATCTTATGCCTTAGAGGCTGCAGAAGCTGCCGGATATGAAATCACTAAAGTTAATTTATACGAAAAGCAACTTGCATTTTGCAAAGGCTGTCATGCCTGCGAAAAAAAAGGCTTCTGTGTCTTGCAGGATGACATTATAGAAATTACCGCTTTACTGAAGGCTGCCGATGTAGTGGTGCTGGCAGCTCCTGTATACTGGGCAAATGTTCCTGCCATTGTGAAAAATCTGTTTGACAGACTGTTTGGTACTGCGATGGAAGAAACCAGAACCTTCCCCAAACCACGTCTGTCAGGAAAGCGTTATCTGTTACTTACCGCCTGCAACACTCCTGCGCCCTTTTCCTATTTGTTTGGGCAAAGTCGCTGTGCACTTCACAGCATGGATGAATTTTTCAAAACTGCCGGAATGAAGTGCATGGGGCGCATTGTATGCAGCAATGCTCACGGCAAAAACAATCTTTCCAAAGCATTAATTCAAAAAATACGGAGGTGTTTTTCATGAAATCCATACATAAGAAAATAATCACTATCGCTCTGCTTCTTCTGACAGTTGCTGCTATCTCTCTTGCCGTCTATCTGAAGCAGGTCATGGATTACAAACGGGCTGTCAATGCTATTTCTATTGAAGAACTCGATCTTTCCAAAATTCCTGACGGAATCTATTACGGAGAATACGATGTAGGTTTTATTTACGCTAAAGTTGAAGTTGTCTTAAATGACGGAAAAATTGCAAAAATTACCATTCTGGAGCACAAAAATGACAGAGGAGCGTCAGCAGAAGTGATTGTGGAAAACATCGTTGCCCAGCAAAGGCTTGATGTAGATGCGGTATCCGGTGCAACCAATTCCAGTGCAGTACTGAAACGCGCCGTTATGGATGCACTGCTTGGGGACAAATAATAATTTAAAAGATTTTATAAAAAAGAAATGTGCTTCTGTTTTCCTTCCAATACGGACTACAGATGCGGAATTTGTAACAATTCTGATTTATGTTTTGAAACTGTACGCAACCGCTGCGAATTCGCCATCCG
>JAZNIP010000278.1:0-7108 GCA_045577575.1 Lachnospiraceae bacterium
GTCATTCATATCCGCAAACCGAATGTTACCAATCATCGGCTCAAAGGCTTCCCGATACTTTGGATTGCCTGTTACGGAAAGCGCACCCATCGTACGTCCGTGGAAGGAATGATTCATGGCAATAATTTCATGGTCATTGCAGCCATCCTTCAAATAAGCATACTTCCTTGCTGCCTTGATAGCTCCCTCTACTGCCTCTGCACCGCTGTTTGTAAAAAAGACACGATCCATACCGGAAATCCTTTTGATTTTTTTTGCAGCCTCAACAGCGGGTACATTGTAATAGTAGTTGGATGTATGCATAAGCTTATCTATCTGTGCCTTTAATGCATCATCATAATCCTTGTAATGGTAGCCAAGTGCAAATACTGCTATACCGGATACAAAATCCAGATATTTTTTTCCTTCCATGTCATACAGATATACACCGTCACCTTTATCCAATACGACCTGATAACGATTGTAGGTATGAAGCAGCGCACCTTCTGCCTCTGCAATAATTTCCTTCATCATAAATTTTCACTCTCCTCATCCGGCAGAATCATCGTCCCGATCCCTTCATGGGTAAATACCTCCAAAAGCAGACAATGTGCAATTCTTCCATCCAGAATATGCACCCTGTTTACACCGCTTCTCACTGCGGAAGTACAGTTTGTCAGCTTAGGCAGCATACCGCCGCCGATAAATCCGTCTGCAATCAGCTTCTCTGCGTTAGATGCCGTTAATCTCGGAATAAAGGTGGACTTATCATTAATATCCTTATAAAGTCCTTCAATATCCGTTAAGAACGCAAGCTTCTCCGCTCCTACTGCCTTTGCAATGGCACATGCCGCATCATCTGCATTAATATTGTAAGTCTGGAAATTATCGTCCAGACCAATCGGAGCTACAATCGGTAAAAAGTCTTTTTCCAGTAAATCATATAAAATCTTAGGATTCACCTGCTTGATATCCCCAACAAAACCAATGTCCTGTCCGTCTGCATATTTTTTATCCACCTGAAGCAGACCTCCGTCCTTGCCACTGATACCGACTGCTTTTACACCGAGCTCCTGCACCATTGTTACAAGGCTCTTGTTTACTTTGGAAAGTACCATTTCCGCAATTTCCATCGTCTCCTCATCCGTTACACGCAGTCCGTTAATGAATTTGGCCTCTTTCCCTACTTTTCCGACCCAGCGGCTGATTTCCTTACCGCCACCATGCACGATAATCGGTTTAAAGCCAATGAGCTTTAACAGAGTTACATCCTTAATGACATTTTTCTGTAATTCCTCATTACTCATGGCACTTCCGCCATATTTTACAACAATGATTTTACGATTAAATTTTTCTATGTAAGGAAGTGCTTCAATCAACACTTCTGCTTTCTGCAGCAATTGCTGCATTTCTTTTTCCTGCATCCTCTTATCCTCCGTTTATGAGCGGTAATCCGCATTGATTTTTACATAATCATAGGTCAAATCGCAGCCCCACGCACTGGCAGACGACTCACCCATTTTCATATCAACAAGCACGGTTACCTCCGGCTCGGAAAGAATCTTAGTCGCTTCCTCCTCACTATAATCCGTACCCTTTCCATCTTTATAAATCAGTATTTTACCGGATTTCCCCATAAAATACAGCTCTAACTGTTCCGGGTCAAACTGTACACCTGAATATCCAAGTGCACAAAGAATCCTTCCCCAGTTTGCATCATGTCCGTAAATTGCTGCCTTAGTCAGACTGGAGCAAATAACGGATTTTGCAAGAATCTTTGCGTCCTCCTTAGTAGCCGCTCCAATTACCTTTGTTTCAAATAAAGCAGTTGCACCCTCACCGTCACCTGCCATTTTTTTAGCCAGCGTTTCATCAATATAGTGAAGTGCCTGACAGAAGATATCATAGTCTTCACCCTTTTTATCAATGACAGGATTACCCGCTTCACCGTTTGCCAGAACGATCAACGTATCGTTGGTAGACGTGTCTCCGTCTACGGAAATCATATTAAAGGTATCCTGTACATCACAGCTTAGTGCTTCCTGCAAAAGCTCCTTTGTAATACAAGCATCCGTTGTAATAAAACCAAGCATCGTGCACATATTGGGATGAATCATTCCTGAGCCCTTGCACATACCTCCTATTGTTACCGTCTTGCCTCCAAGCTCTATCGTAACCGCCACCTGCTTTGACACGGTATCGGTAGTCATAATCGCCTGTGCAGCAGCATCTCCCGCTTCCGTCGTATCACTCTTGACTGCTGTCAGCATAGATACACCGGCAACGATTTTATCCATCGGAAGCTGCATCCCGATAACACCGGTGGATGCCACAAGTACACTGTCCTCTGAGATTTTAAGCTCCTTTGCTGCTGCTGCTGCCGTTTCCTTGCAATAGTCATACCCCTGTTTTCCGGTACACGCATTGGCAATTCCCGAATTCACAATAACTGCATGCACTCCCTGAGCTCCGGCTACGATTTCCTTATCCCAGATAACCGGTGCTGCCTTTACCACATTGCTTGTAAATACGCCTGCGGATACGCAGGGAGTCTTGCTATAAATAAGTGCCATATCTTTTCTGTTTTTGTATTTTACACCCGCTTCTGCGCCGGCTGCCATAAATCCTCTGGCTGCGGTAATACCGCCCGTAATTACTTCCATTGCTTTTCTCCTTACTTATGACACATACGTCATATCACATTTTCTGTTATAAGCTACTTCTATTGATTAAAGGCCACAATATTTTCTTTATTTAATACAAAATCATAGTAATTCAAATCTTCCCGCTTTGTCCAACCGATTCGTCTCCAAAATGCATTTCCGATATCATTTTCCGTAAATGCAATCAGAGAAACCTTACTGATTTTTTCTTTTTGCAGTGCATCCATCGCAAAGACTACCATTTTCGTTCCGATTCCCTGTCTGCGATAATCAGCCGATACACACACATGATACAGACAGCCTCTTCTGCCGTCATGTCCACAGAGAATTGCACCTACAATTTTTCCATCCTGCTCTGCCACTACACTGGTATGAGGATTGCGCTTCAAAAAACGCTCCACCCCATCTTTGGAATCATCGATGCTACGCATCGCAAATCCCTTCACAGTCATCCAAAGCGCGTATACCTGTTCGTAGTCCTCTATTTTCATTTCCCTTATCATTTTGTCTTCCTCTTTTTACCTGCTGCCTTTTCATCGGCTGTAGTCTTTTCGCTTCCCACTGTCTTTTTCCTCTTTCGCTTTTTGGAAGAAGCCTTTGCCGGAATATATTCCGGGTCACGGAGCAAATAGCATTTCTTTCCGAAATTCACAAGCAGATGTCCCTTTGGCAAATGCCGCAAATCCTTTTCCTCTACTCCGCCGAGTGCCATAACCGCTACAAAATAAACAATTACAGACAATACAATGGAAACAGCAAGTGCCACTACATTTACCGGAAGCAGATAATAAACTCCTGTATAGACACCATATGCCGTAATTCCCATGAGCACAGCCGCCAGAAACGGTTTAAAAAACGTCTTTGTAAATTCCTGCTTGTATTTCAAAGCTCTCCGCAGTGCCAACTGATTCAACAGGCACATCAGAAAAGAATACACTATCATTGCTACTGCAAGTGCATATAAATTAAAGTCTGTACCAAGCAACAGACCAATCAGTACTCCTGTCTGAACCACCAGTGCAACAGCCGCATTCATAACCGGCAGATTCACCTTTCCGACCGCCTGCAATACCCCGTTGGTAATCGTCGATAAACCATAAAACACAACAGTAATGCTGATAGCCGCCAAAAGCATGGAAGCCTGCTCCAGAGATTCCTTCTGCGGAAACAGAAGCTGCATAATCGGTCTGGCAAGCACGGTCATACCCACTGCTGCCGGGACGGAAATCAACATGGTTGTCTGTACCGCCTCCGTAATTTTATCTCTTACCTGCTTTTTATTGCCTACCGCAAAGGAAGATGCTACCGCCGGAATCACCGCCGCAGACATTGCCGATGCAAGCGCAATCGGTATATTGGAAATCACCACTGCTTTTCCCGCAAAAATACCGTAAAGTGTGGCAATTTCTGCCTCTTCCATCCCTTGTATCTCCGACAAAATCCCCATATAAATAGTCTGATTCAGAGACGTACTGAAATTATAAATAAAGGTGCTGAGAATAATCGGCGTCACCATACTGACAATCACCTTCAGCACATCCCGATAAGACGCTTCCTTATGCGTCCTATCCTTTTTGATTCTGCGCAGGATAACTCCACGGTTCAGCAAATAGATGCTACCCATAAACAAAAGTGCCGTAAACACACCAATACCGGTACCGAATGCGCTTCCCGCTGCTCCGTAAATAGCCCTCGTAGTATCCGACTCAAGCTCAACCATTGAAACAAACCACAGTGCCGCACCGATGCTGACAACCGCATTTAATATCTGCTCCAATATTTGAGAAACAGAGGTCGGCATCATCATGCTGTGCGCCTGAAAATATCCTCTGAGTACACCCAATATACCGGACAAAAATATGGTCGGTGCAAATACTCGCAACACAGCTGCCGAATTTTCCTTTACCAAAAATCCCGCTCCAAAAAATGTAAACAGGCTGGCTATCCCACCAACCACAATGACATAAAAAAGTGCGCACTTAAATACTCTGTCTGCATTTTTATATTCTTTTAATGCCAGCTTTTCTGCAATCACCTTTGAAATCGCAGACGGAATGCTGTAAGAAGACACCAATAATATAATCACATAAATATTGTATGCCGAGCTATAATAGCCATTCCCTTCATCACCTATGATACCCGTTAACGGGCTTCGATACAGAATTCCGATAATTCTGCAAAGAATCCCTGCGGTTGCAAGGATTCCTGCCTGCATAATAAATCCGTCTTTTTTTCCTTTTGTTGACATACTATTTTCCAATCCGGCAGACCTCTTTATCGCCCGCCGCTCTAACTGCCTGCTTACGGGAATACCGGAACAAGCATAAGTCCCTCAGTCTCCGGAAGCCCGAATAACAGATTCATATTCTGAACAGCCTGTCCTGCCGCTCCTTTTACAAGATTATCCAATGCACCCATCATAATAATCCTTCCGGTTCTTGCATCAATCTTGAAATTTACATCCACATAATTACTGCCCTTTACCCATCTTGTCTCAGGACAGACATCCTTATCCAACACGCGCACAAAGGTTTCTTCTTTATAATATGTATCGTATACTGCTTTTATTTCTTCATAAGTCGGATAACTACCATCTGCTTTCTTTTTCAGAGTCGCATACTCCGTTACCAGAATGCCTCTGTTCATCGGTACAAGATGCGGTGTAAAGTTTAACAATACCTCTTTTCCTGCCGCATACCCAAGCTGCTCCTCGATTTCCGGTGTATGTCTGTGACTTGTCACACCATAAGCCTTAATGCTTTCATTTACTTCACAGAAAAGATTCGCTGTCTTTGCACCTCTTCCGGCACCTGACGTACCGCTCTTGGCATCAATAATCAATGTATCTACATCAATCAGCCCTTCTTTTACAAGCGGGTACGCTGTCAGAATGGAGCATGTGGTATAACAGCCCGGATTGGCCACCAGTCTTGCTTTTTTTACATCTTCACGATTGATTTCACAAAGTCCGTAAACAGCATCTTCAATATATTGAGGGGACTTATGCTCGATACCATACCACTTTTCATATACAGCTACATCTTTAATACGGTAATCCGCACTCAAATCCACAATTTTTACTTTTTCGAGAATATCATCATTTAATATAGAAGCAAGGTACCCCTGTGGTGTCGCTGTAAAGATTACATCTACCTGAGCAGCCAGCTCTTCCATATTGTCATCCAGACAGGTATCCTCTACAATCTCAAACAGATTACGATAAATATCTGCATACTTCTGATCTATATAGCTTCTGGAACCGTACCATACGATTTCCACCTCTTTATGTGCCGTTAAAATGCGCACCAGCTCCGCTCCCGCATATCCTGTCGCTCCGATAATTCCTGCTTTAATCATAACAAATCCTTTCCGACAGACACGTTTTCCGTGCCTTCTCTTCCTCTAATAATATAAACTAATAACTCTTCTGTGTCAATGTGCATAATTATACATTTGCATTGCATATTATGCAACACCTTTTTTTATTTTTATGAATATTTATTTGTATTTCATTTAAAAATTGCATATTTTTTCACTTGCAATATACTGCAGGATGTTGTATATTGGGTACATGGCATACGTGCAGAGCATCTTCTGCATAACAATACATGAGAAAACATTTTTATTTAGGAGGCTTCATTATTATGAAAGAAAAAGTAGTTTTGGCTTATTCAGGCGGTTTGGATACCACTGCCATCATCCCGTGGTTAAAAGAAAATTTTGACTACGATGTAATCTGTGTCTGCATTGACTGCGGCCAGGGTGAGGAACTGGATGGTCTGGAAGAAAGAGCAAAATCCTGTGGTGCTGAGAAATTATATATCGAAGATGTTATTGATGAATTCTGTGATGAATACGTTGTTCCGTGTGTACAGGGTCATGCAGTATATGAAAACAAATATCTGCTCGGTACCTCTATGGCAAGACCTGTTATTGCAAAAAGACTGGTAGAAATCGCAAGAAAAGAAGGCGCTACTGCTATCTGCCACGGAGCTACCGGAAAAGGCAACGATCAGATTCGTTTTGAGCTGGGTATCAAAGCTCTTGCTCCTGATTTAAAAATCATCGCTGCATGGAGAAGCGACAAGTGGACAATGGATTCCCGTGAAAGTGAAATCGAATACTGTAAAGCACATGGTATCAATCTTCCGTTCTCTGCTGATTCCAGCTACAGCCGCGACCGTAACTTATGGCATATCAGCCATGAAGGTCTTGAACTGGAAGATCCTGCAAATGAGCCAAACTTTGATCATCTGTTAGTGCTTGGCGTTACACCGGAAAAAGCACCGGAAGAAGGCGAATATGTTACTATGACCTTTGAAAAGGGTGTACCGACCTCCGTAAACGGCAAACAGATGAAGGTATCCGATATCATCCGTACATTAAATGAGTTAGGCGGAAAGCATGGTATCGGTATTGTTGATATCGTAGAAAACCGTGTAGTAGGTATGAAATCCCGTGGTGTA
>JAZNIP010000279.1:0-11496 GCA_045577575.1 Lachnospiraceae bacterium
CCTCTCAAATATTACCTTACTCGACCAGTATCTCTTCCAGGACCTCTTCCCACTTAAAATCTTTCGTGACATATTTCATGGATGTAATTGCCGCAATCCCGTGTACCTTTGCCCACATGGCAACGACTCCGTATTTTATCCGTTCTTCCGAAAACCCTTCTTTTCGATATACGCGATAAGCCATATCCCGATAGTATTGAAAAGGAGGGTAATTTTCTTCATTCTCCTTCATGGACAAATCGATTCGAATATCTCCATGTGCAAACAGAAAACCATAGTACGCAGGGTTTTCCATAAAAAACAAAACATATGCCTTTCCCATATTTAATACCGCATCGGTAGAATCCGGAGCATCCGTATTCGCTACTGCCCGCTGCAGGCATTTCATCAACTGTTCTGTCACATGCCCTTGCATTGCCTGCAAAAGTTCATTCTTATTCGCAAAATGGCTATAAGGGGCAGCTTCACTCACTCCTACCTGCGTCGCAAGCCTGCGCAAAGATAATTTCTCAATGCCCTCCTGCTGAACCATTTTGATTCCCTGCTCTATCAGTTCTTGTTTCAAATTTCCATGATGGTATGCTTTTTTCATCCTTACCTCTCCTGAAGCATCACTTCTAACACCGCTTCATTTTCCTCCCAAAGCGGACTATGGGCAGAATCCTCAAAAATATACAATGCCTTTTCAGGGGCATCCAGATTATAATACAAATCCTCCGTCAAAGTAACCGGACATGTATAATCATATCTTCCGGAAATAAAATAAATCGGAATTTTTACTGCCGCTTCATTTTTTACTTCAATCTTTTCATCTGCATAAGCACTGTTTTGGCATAGCGCCTTCCCTCTCCAATAATCCACCTTTTCTTTTATTGTATAACATCTTGAAAATATCTGCGGAAAGAAAATCTCAAAGCAATCCGAACGCATTTCTCTTGTCGTTGCACAGCCCGCCATCAGCAATGCTTTTTCCCAGTCCGCTCCTAAACCTTTTCTATTATAAAGTATTATTTCTCCATCCTTTTCCTCTATGTGTTTTTCCAAAAGCCTAAGTCCTTTTTTATTATTTGTTTCTTCAAAAAAATCCTTCATATACAGGTAGCCACTTTCATAGCGACTTCCCGCCTTTTGTCCCATTGCAAAGTAACAGTAAAACTGTTCCGGACAATTCTGGGCAAGTCGCAGCCCTAATACACTTCCGGCAGAATGAGCCATCAAATACACCTTTTCTTTCCCAAAGCGATTTTTTAAATATTCCGCTACGCAGACGGCATCCTGCTGTAACTGCTCCAGTGTAATATCCTCCCCCTTCATTGATGCATCATAGGACAACCCTTCTCCGTAATAATCCCACCAACAAACCGTAAAATAATCCTCTATTTTGTTATCATAGTATTCATTCAACCAATACTGCGGCACTCCCGGACCACCGGAAATGAACAGTAACACGGGATTATCCTCGCTTTTACCGCGAATAATCATTCCATTTTCCCTACCGTTTATCTTTACAAAAATCTTCTCTGCAACGCTTCCCTCTAATATCTCCCCGTCTTCATCATAAGACGGCTCGATTTCTCCCTTTCCCGTTATAAAAGCAACCAAAAACACTCCTGCCATTAATAATAAAAAGAAACTCGCCACACCCGTCAGAAATACCATCATTATCTTCTTCCCCTTTTTCATTCACTACTTTCCTTCCTTTATATCTCCCCATGTTAACAGTGTTAACTTTTTAGCATTCTAGCACTTTGTATATGAACTGTCAAGCATCCTCCACTGCATATCCATATAAATCTCTCCATTTTCCTATGTTGGCAAAATCTGTCTTGTAGTATTCATTATTGAAATGCCCGCTCAAAATCTATTCTATTATCCGACTGCCTTAACTCATCTGTTTTTACTCCCCACGCACCATTGCACATTAAAAAAAGCCCATAAACCGGGCTTTTTCGTATCCATATTTATATTTGTATCTTGTTTTGGAAATTATTTAACAATATCCTCCACGATTTCTAATATCTGCTGTATATTTTTCTTTCCAAAGTACACTTTTTCATCATTAACCACCATACACGGAACACTCATAACCTTGTACTTACTTTTCAGACCTTCATAATGCGAAATATCATAGACCTCAGCAGTGATATGCTCTCCGACTGCTGCCATATGCTGAGCTGCAATAACCAAATCCGGACACATGGTACATGATAAGGACACTAAAATCTTAATATCCACCGGCTTATTAATTCTCTTAATCCGGTTTCGTATATCGTCATCCATTGCCTGTCCCGGCCCTGCTGCATTGTACATTCCCAACACAAATGAAGTAAATTCATGGCCTCCCGGAACTCCATGAAAAGCAAGTCCTGTATAGGCATCAGCCCGATACAATTTGACACATGGCGCAAGCTCCTCACTGTCATCCTCCACAAGCTCCATAGAAAGTTTATCTGTCATTGCTGCCAAAGTCGCTGCGTACTCCTGTAGTTCCTTAGACACCGGACGATTGTCCGGATACAGCTTCAGTACCAATGAATTTTCCATTCTTTCAAAAACAGTCTCTAACTGTGTACGCATTTCCGGAGTAAATAGTCCATCGCTTGTGGTTGCTCCCGACGCATTATCAGCAAGTACCTTTTCACGAATTACAGGCTCTTTTGTTTGAAAACCTGTTCTCCTCTGCACCTTTGCTACATATTTTTCCAGCTCCGTTGCTGCAAGTGCACCATCACTTGTAGCTGTTACCACCTGCCTGAGGGGCTTAATACAGATGTCACCTGCTGCGTACAATCCATCCACACTGGTTTTTTTTGATTCGTCCGTGATGATATAGCTCTGCTCATTCAATTCCGCAATGTCTTTTACCAGATCGGTTTCCGGTGCATAACCTGCAAATACAAATACACCAAAGGTTTCACCTTCTTTTGCATGATACTCAGTCACTTCACCGGTAATGTGATTTTTATAACGAATATAATTTAAACCATTCTCTCCCTTTACCTCTTCCACTATCGTATCCGTTATAACATTTATCTTTTCATGTTTTCGCGCCTGCTCTGCCACAGCCTCTGCGCAAGTGAAATCTTCCTCTCTGATGAGAATCGTAACACCACTGGCAAATTTTGTCAGGAAA
Organism: Lachnospiraceae bacterium; assembly: GCA_045577575.1. Classification (GTDB taxonomy): domain Bacteria; phylum Bacillota; class Clostridia; order Lachnospirales; family Lachnospiraceae; genus VSOB01. Next base: position 3,134 of record JAZNIP010000279.1, read on the forward strand.
ACGCTTTCTTCTGCGGCTGCAAATCCGCCGCCTATGACGAATACTTCCTTCCCTGTAAAAAACTCTCCATCGCAGGTAGCACAATAAGCAACCCCACGTCCTCTATATTCTGCTTCTCCTTTAAAACCTACCATTCTGGGATGCGCTCCGGTTGCAAGCAATACTCCAAGGCATCTAAAGTCCCCTCGATTAGTATGCACTACCTTTACGTCTTCCTTCAAATCAAGTCCTGTCGCCTCTGCTATTAAAAAATCCGCGCCAAAATATTCTGCCTGTCTGTACATGGTATCAGTTAATTCTTTTCCGCTACATTTTCCTACACCGGGATAGTTTACCACTTCATGGGTAATCGTGATTTGACCACCAAGCTGCTCTTTTTCCAACACCAAAACACTGTATCTTGCCCGTGTAAGGTATATGGCGGCGGAGAGTCCTGCCGGTCCGCCTCCTATGATAACCACGTCATAAAATTTTTCCTGATCTGCCATTATAATTGTCCCACCAAATCAAGACTTGGTTTTAAAGTCTCTGCACCCGGTTTCCAGTTGGCAGGACATACCTGATCTCCATGAGCATGCACAAACTGACATGCCTGAACCTTACGAAGCAATTCTTCTGCATTTCTTCCTACGTTTCCCGCTGTCACCTCATAGCCTACGATTTTTCCATCCGGATTGATAATGAAAGTACCTCTCTCTGCCAGGCCATCTGATTCAATAAGCACTTCAAAATCTTTGGAAATGCAATGGGTTGGGTCTGCTAACATTGGGTAATTGATTTTACGGATGCGTTCGGATGCATCATGCCATGCCTTATGCACAAAATGTGTGTCAGTGGAAATGGAATAAATCTCGCATCCGATTTCCCGGAATTTTTCATAGTTTTCTGCCAAATCCTCTAATTCTGTCGGGCATACAAAGGTAAAGTCTGCCGGATAAAAAAAGAATACATTCCATTTTCCTAAAATCTCTTCTTTAGATACTGTCTTAAAATTATTACCGTGAAATGCATATGTTTTGAAATCTGCAATTTCTTTGTTAATCATCGACATAGTGATTACTCCTTTTCGTCTTATTTTTTGAGAATACTTCTATAATAGTTTGTCCCAAAAAACCTTAAATACACATGTAAATCACTAAGTCTTTCTAAAGCATTCTTTTTAAATTTCCATAATTACTGCCTGAAAACCGCTCAGTTCCAGTTCCTGTCCCTCAATTACCGGCTCATCTTCATTTATCAGCAGTATCTTTGTCACCTTGCCCGGTATGCTTATTTTCTGAGGTTCGCTCTGATAATTTGCTGCGATAAACAATCGTTTGTCTCCATCCTCACGCAGATATGCCATCAGATTTTCTTCCGGTTTAGCATAGGATACAAATTTTCCGTATACCATAACGTTTTTGTATTCCGGATTTTTCCGCAATGCAATCAGCTTCCGGTAAAATTCAAAAACAGAATCCTCTTTTCCGATTTGTGACTCCACATTGATTTCGCTACACTTCGGATTCACCACAAGCCACGGCTTACCCTCTGTAAAGCCTGCATTTTCTCCTGCAGTCCACTGCATCGGTGTTCTCGCATTGTCACGGCTGAATTTGTTGACTGCACGCAGTGCTTCTTCCTCGGAAAGTCCGGCTCTCAGTGCCACTCCGTATTCATCAATCGTAGAAATGTCATCAATCTGCTCCATGGAAGTAAATTCCATATTTTCCATACCAATTTCCTGTCCCTGGAAAATAAATGGAATTCCGCGCAGACCAAAGGTAAGCAGTGCCAGCATCTTTTTGCCCTTCTCTGTCTGCCCCTCTTTTGGTAAATATCTGCTGACTCCTCGTGGTTCGTCATGGTTTTCAATAATGTTCGCCAAAAATCCGGCATCATTCATTTTTTCCTGACTGCTGCAGATCGTTCTGATATATGCCTCCGGAGTCACCTCGTTACGCGCATACCAGCCTCTTTCATCTTCCCCAATCAATGTGGTTCCAAAGTCAAACATTGTTGAAAAATAACCGTTATCTCCGACAAAATCTTCAATTTCATCTTCCTTTACATCAAATACTTCTCCGACAGAAAATGCATCATACAGCTTAAATGTACGGTCACGCAGCTCTCCAAGGAATTCTCCTACGCCCTCTGCCTCTGCAAGCATATTGTTCACTTTTGATAAGCCGTCTTCTCTGTCTACCGGATAATCCTTAAACGGAAGCGCCTTTTTAATATTGATAATCGCATCAATACGAAATCCGCCAAGTCCCTTATCCAGCCACCAGTTTACCATTTTGTAAACCTCTTCCCGAACCTCTTTATTCTCCCAGTTCAGATCCGGCTGTTTTTTATGAAATACATGCAGATAGCATTTATCAGGATGCTCCGGCAATGGCTCCCATACAGTGCCTCCAAAATAGGACCGCCAGTTTGTCGGCAGCTTTCCATCCTTGATATCTTCAATATAAAAGTACTTCCCGTATTTCCCCTCCGGATTTTTTATTGCCTCCAAAAACCACTCATGCTCATCCGAACAGTGATTTACAACCAAATCCATTAAAATATACATATCCCGCTTCTTTGCTTCCGCAATCAGCCGGTCCATATCCTCCATTGTCCCAAATCTGGGATCAATCTTATAGTAATCGGAAATATCATATCCCTGATCTGCCAGCGGAGAGCAGAAAATCGGGGATAGCCATAAAATATCAACTCCAAGAGTTTTTAAATAATCCAGCTTGCTGACAATTCCCGGCAGATCTCCAATTCCGTCTCCGTTAGAATCATAAAAGCTTTTGGGATAAATCTGATAAGCCACCTTATCATGCCACCATTTTTTATTCATAAAATTTCCTCCTATTTATGATAAATCACAAGTGCTTCCTATCTTCCCTCAAATACTTATTCATTTCCACAAAGAGAGAGTGGGACAAAACCCCAACGGATTCCGTCCCTAAAACTAATCTTTTACTTTTTCTATTTTATTTTTTCAAAAACTACCGCTTCATAAGGACGAAGCTCTGTCCATAATGTATCCTGATAATTTCCAAGCAAATGCTGATATTCCATTGTATCCACCGGAATTTCCAACCGCTTATCCGTAAAATTGCAAAGGATTAACAATTCTTCTCTATTTAAGCATCTACGATAAGCAAACAGCTCCTCACTATCAGGAAACAGCATTTCAAAATCACCATACACGATAATTTCTTTTTCATGCCGTAGCTTAATCAGCTTCTGATAATAATTGTAAATGGAGGACGGATTGTTTATCTGCTTTTTCGCATTAATATATTTATAATTAGGATTCACCTTAATCCACGGTTTTCCTGTAGTAAAGCCTGCATGCTCCGTATCATCCCACTGCATCGGCGTACGGGCATTGTCACGACTGCTTATTTGCAGGTATTTCATCATTTGCTCAGATGACATACCCTTTTCTTCCACAAGTTCACGATATGCATTAATGGATTCCACATCCCGATAATCCGAAAGCTCTGTAAAACCTGCATTCAGCATACCAAGTTCTTCTCCCTGATAAATATACGGGATTCCTTTCATCATATGCAGACAGGTACCAAGCATTTTTGCCGACAACTCCCAATATCTGCCGTCATCACCAAAACGTGAAACCGCTCTTGGCTGGTCATGATTGCTCCAGAATAAGGTATTCCAGGCAATACCCTCCAGTCCCTGATGCCATTTATCAAAAACCGCTTTTAACTCCGTCAGCTTTACCGGTGCATCGTTCCATTTGCCATGAACTCCATTTCCAAGCTCCATATGCTCAAACTGAAATACTGTATCTAATTCTCCCCGATCTTCTCCGGCATATTTTTTTGCTTCCTCCAGTGTTACACAGGAAGCTTCCCCTACTGTCATAATATCATATTTTGACAACACTTCCCTGTTCATCTCCTGAAGATACTCATGCACTCTCGGACCATGTGCGCAAAATGGCGTTAAGTCGCCATATCCACTGGGCAACAGCTTTCCGTCCGGAAAGTTCTGCATCTTGGAAATCATACTAATGACATCCATTCGGAAGCCATCCACTCCCTTGTCCAGCCACCAGAGCATCATATCATATACTTCCCGACGCACTTTCTCATTTTCCCAGTTCAAATCCGGCTGTTTCTTCGAGAAAATATGAAGATAATACATCTCACTTAGTTCATCATATTCCCATGCCGAACCTCCAAACCAGGATCCCCAGTTATTTGGCGGACCATCAGCAGTTCCTTCCCTCCAGATATAATAATCTCTATAAGCGTCATTCCCCTTACGACTTTCCGCAAACCATGCATGCTCATCCGATGTATGATTTACTACCAAGTCCATAATAATTCTCAAGTTTCGTTTATGAGCCTCTTCCAAAAGCTCAACAAAATCCTCAATCGTACCAAAATCCTGCATAATGGCACGATAATTGCTTATATCATAACCGTTGTCATCATTAGGCGATTGATAAATCGGAGACAGCCACAAAATATCTACTCCCAGACGTTTTAAATAATCCAGCTTTCCTATAATTCCACGAATATCTCCGATTCCGTCACCATTGCTGTCACAAAAACTTCTTGGATAAATCTGATAGACCACAGATTCTTTCCACCATGTTTTTTTCATCGGTTTTCCTCTCTTCTGTTACTGTTTTACTGAACCGGCTATTACACCTGATATAATCCATTTCTGGCAGAATATATAGAATATCAGCACAGGAAAAAGTGCCATCAAATAAGATGCAAATGCCAGATTATACTGTGTACTGAACTGTGTGTTAAATACATACTGGGCAAGCTGAAGCGTTTGCTGCGCCGGATCATCCAGCAGCACAAGCGGCATCAGAAAATCATTCCACGTCCACATAAAGGACAAAATGGCCACAGTAGCACTCATAGGCTTTAACATCGGAAAAATAATCATCCGAAAAGTCTGCCAAGGCGTAGCCCCGTCAATAGTTGCCGCCTCATCCAATGCCTTCGGTATGGATTTGATATATCCCGTATACAAGAAAGTATTCATGGGCAGCCCAAACACAATATATAAAAATGTAATTCCTAACACATTATCAATATGAAAAGTATTTGCCTGCTTTACAAGCGGCAGCATCAGCACATTAAATGGTATAAACATCGCGCTGATGAAATAATAGTATAATAAATTAAAAAATCTGTTGTTTTCCCTATTTCTCGTAATGGCATATGCCACTGCGGAATTTGTTATAATCGTAAAAAATAAATTAACAAGGGTTATAAAACCTGTATTTGCCAACCTTCTTGGATACTCTGTCATTCGCCATGCTTCAGAAAAGTTTTCCCATGCAATCCGCTTTGGCAGAGCAAGCACATTTCCCATATCCGTAGGTGCTTTCAAGGCAATCATAACCGTCAGGTATAACGGGCCAAAAATAAACAGTACTGCCAGCGCAATCAATATTATCGTAATAAACAAATTCGTTTTTTCGTTTTGTTCTCTCGCTTCTAAACGCATCAGCTTACTTTCTCCTCCCGTTTTTCTAATACACGTAGCTGGAAAATAGAAATTCCCACTACTACAATGAATAACAGCACTGCATTGGCTGACTGATATGCAAACTGTGCTCCCTGAAAACCTTTTTTATAAATCAGTAGCGAAATAGTCGTTGTTAACGTTCCCGGTCCGCCATTTGTCATTGCCATAAACTCATCAAATGCCATTAAAAAGTTCTTTACACAAAGCACCATATTAATGGTAAAAAATGGTGCGATTAGCGGGAACGTAATTTTAAAAAATCTTGTTCCGGCTTTTGCTCCGTCCAGTGCCGCCGCCTCATAAATATCCTTATCCACAGTCTGAAGTCCGGACAAATAAATCAAGGTATTAAAGGCCAACGATTTCCATACAGATACAAACAATACACCCAGCCAGGCACGATTCGTTCCCAAAATATTAACGCTCAATGCCTCAATTCCAAATGCCTGCCCTACAAGCGGCAGTAAATTTGCAAAAATGTAGTTAAATACATATCCCACAATTAATGTTCCAAGCATATATGGCAGAAAATAAATCGCCTTTAACGCATTCTTAAACCGTATTTTGCTGTTTAATCCACAAGCGAGCAACAAACTCAGCACATTCACCAATATGGTAGCCGCAACTGCATACTTTATCGTAAACAGATAAGCCTCCGAAATATTCGGGTCAACAAAAATATGTAAGAAATTGCGAAGTCCTACAAATTTCCACTTACCATAACCTTTCCAGTCCGTAAAGCTGTAAAAAATACCCTGCAAAAAAGGAATGGTATGAAAAACAAAGAACAGGACTGCCATTGGTACCGTCATCATATAAAACATCAGATTCATTCGTTTTTTCTTTTTGCTTTTCATTTTTCCCATTCCTTTTTCATTTCAAATTCTTTTTTTCAAAAACTGTCCAAAGCTTAGTTCACGTTCACTGCATCATACTGTACATCACAGTTTTCCAGAGTAGCTTTGATATTCTCTGATGCATCCATTCCGTTTGTAGCATTCAGTGCACACTCAGAGAGAATGCTTCCAAGATCATATCCTGACGGATAGTAATGATCAGGGAAATTGGATACTTTACCTGCTGCAATATCAGCCTTTACACCGGATACGGTAGGGTTATTCTGTTCTACCCCTTTTACTGCGGAGAATGCAAACTGTTCATCTACATACTGCTGTGCATTTTCTGCTTTTACCAGATAAGCAACCAGAGCTTTTGCTGCTGCCTTTTCTTCGTCACTCGCCTGTGCAGATACTGCAAATAATACGTCAACACCGGAAGTTACTGTATTTTTGGATGCATCATCCGTAGACGGGAATGCAAACATATTTACTTTCATATCCGGATTTGTATTCATAAATTCCGGAATTGCCCAGTTACCGTTAATCATCATAGCTGCACAGCCTTCTGCGAAAGCCTTGTTCCCATCTGTATAGGTTGTTCCCATATAATCTGTCTGTGCATGCTTTAAGATTTCAAGATATTTCTCAAGTACTTCCTCATGAGTTCCTACAAATGTAGTATTTCCTGCAAGTCTTTCACTTGTGAAGTTTTCAGCCGGAATCACAGGAGCCATGCTGTTCCATGCCGGCAGACAGCACCAACTGTCTTTGAATGTAAGCTCAAAAGGCTGAATTCCTTTTTCTTCAAATGTAGCTACTGCATCCATAAGCTCTGTCCATGTAGTAGGTACTGCCACTCCTGCCTGTTCAAACAGTTCTTCATTGTATAAAATACCGGAAGCATTTGTTGCGTACGGAATACCATAAGCAGCTTCTTCTTTCTCTACGTTGATGTCATATACCATCTGTAAATAAGATTCCTGAAGTTCTCCGATATAGGCCTCTCCGCTTAAATCTTCCAACACACCTGCTCCCTGAAGCTCTGTATATGTAGCGTCGCCGCCAATTGCCATAACTGCCGGAATATCATTTTTGGTCAGTCTTGTCTTTAAAACAGTTCCTGCATCAGAAGGACAGTTAATGGTTACTTTAACATTTGCATTTTCTTCCATAAATCCATCTACCAGTCCCTGCATGGTGTCCAGATTTTCTGCTTTTGCAGAAAACAGTTCAATTTCCACTTCTCCGATTGCTGCTACATCTGCTTCTGCGCTTGCTGTATTCTCTACTGCGCCGACTACTGCTGCATCGCTTCCTGCCGCTTCTTCACTCTTACCGCAACCACTGCAGATACTTCCTAACATCAATACTGCCAACCCTAATGCCAAAAACCTTTTATTCTTTTTCATCTTTCCCTCTCCCTTTGAAATGAAATAATCAAAAATGCCGAATTTACTGATAGTGTTGCGCAACACCATTTGAGATATTGTGAGTATATCACCGCAACCACACTTTTTCAATAGGTGTTGCGCAACACTATAAATTTAGAATAAACCAAAACGCACATTTTTGTATTATTTATACAAAAATGAGCGTTTTTTATAGTTCTTATTTACCAATGCTAGTTACATCAACTACGCTTTGACGTACAATCAGCTTTACCGGGAGATGAATATTTTTTCCATGATTCTCTTCCCCTTTTATAATTTGAAGCATTAATTTCACTGCATGATATGCTTTGTCTGCCACCTTTTGCTGCACGGTAGTAAGTGCCGGTCTGCAGTGCCATGCAAAAATATTATCATCAAATCCTGCCACGGAAACATCTTCCGGAATCCGTAATCCTACTGAAAAAAAAGTATTAATCGCATCACTGGCATAAAAATCGGACGCAAAAAACAATGCTGTATAATCTCTCAATCTCTCCTGCGCAAATTCTGTCAGCTGCGTATGCCGGATTACCTTTTTGAAGTGAAGCGGAATATAATCCCGCTCCCGGAAGTCGGAGGCCAAGCGGTCTTAGGA
>JAZNIP010000280.1:0-3966 GCA_045577575.1 Lachnospiraceae bacterium
TGGGTCCTTCCATCCGTCAGGAGCATTTTTATTTCCAATTTTTTATAAGTGTTTTATTCTCTCTATTGCTTCTACAGTATTTTCATAGCTTCCAAATGCCGTCAGACGAAAATAGGTTTCACCGCTCGGACCAAAGCCGGAGCCCGGTGTCCCTACTACATTTGCTCTTTCCAGCAAATAATCAAAAAACTCCCAGCTTGTCATACCCTTTGGTGCTTTCAGCCAAATATACGGAGCATTCACTCCTCCCGACACACTGTAGCCCGCTTCCCGCAAACCACGCAAAATATAGTTTGCATTGTTCATATAATACGCAACCTGCTCCCTGAGCTGTTTCTTTCCGTCTTCCGAATAAACCGCTTCTCCGGCACGCTGCACAATATAAGGTGCCCCGTTGTACTTCGTACCGTGACGTCTTGCCCACAAGGAATGAAGCATTACACCATCCACCTTTAAATCCTTGGGAATCACCGTATAACCCAGACGTACTCCGGTAAAGCCTGCATTTTTTGAAAAGGAATGAAGCTCAATCGCACAGGCTCTGGCACCCTCACATTCATATATACTATGGGGCACATCCTCCTCCGAAATATATGCCTCATACGCAGCATCATATATAATGACTGCTCCCACTTTATTTGCATAGTCTACCCACACCTGAAGCTGACGCTTAGTAAGCGCCTCTCCGGTAGGATTGTTTGGAAAGCACAAATAAATCAAATCCGGTGTTTCCTTCGGAAGCTCCGGTGCAAAATTATTTTCTTCCCGGCAGGGCATATAAATTACATCGCTCCAGGTTTCCTTTACCGGATCATAAACACCGGTTCTGCCCGCCATCACATTCGTATCCACATAAACCGGATATACCGGGTCACATACGGCGATTTTATTGTCCGTTCCGAAAATTTCCTGAATATTTCCGGAATCGCACTTAGCACCGTCCGAAATAAAAATTTCATCTGCTGCAATCTCACAGCCTCTTGCCTTGTAATCATTCTCCGCAATGGCATTCCGCAGAAATTCATAGCCCAAATCCGGCGCATAGCCCCGAAAGGTAGATGCATCTGCCATTTCCTCCACCGCACTATGCAGTGCATCAATAATTGCCGGAGCGAGCGGCAGGGTTACATCCCCGATGCCAAGACGGATGATTTCTTTCTCCGGATTTGCCTCAGCATAGGCGTTTATCTTTTTTCCGATGGTCGAGAACAAATAGCTTCCCGGTAATTTCAAGTAATTGTCATTTACCTTTACCATGCAATCTCTCCTTCAAATACAATTTCGGCAGGTCCTGTCATATACACTGTATTTTCTTTCTCATCCCATTCAATGCGGATATCACCGCCAAGCACATGTACGGTAACCTCCCGCTCCGTCAGTCCGTTCAGCACACAGGCAACCGCTGTGGCACAACAGCCTGTTCCGCAGGCAAGTGTTTCTCCTGTTCCCCGCTCCCATACACGCATTTCCACATTATGTCTGTCTATTACTTTTACAAACTCTGTATTGGTTCTTTCCGGAAACCGCTCATGGTTTTCAAAATACGGACCTACAGCCTCAATGTCCAGATTTTTTACATCATCCATAAACACAACGGCATGGGGATTTCCCATTGATACACAGGTCATACGATAGGCTTGATCCCGCACGGTAATTTCTTCATCCATTACCGTTTCGTTGTCGGACACCACCGGAACATTTTTGGCAAGCAGCTCCGGCATTCCCATATCAACTCTTATCTGTACAGCCACCCCGTTTTCGACCTCAAGTACAATGTGCTTTACCTTTCCCGCACTGATGATGTCAAACTCCGTTTTATCAATCAAGTGCTTATCGTATACATATTTTGCCACACAGCGGATACCGTTTCCGCACATACCGGAACGGCTTCCGTCCGCATTGTACATCTCCATTTCAAAATCTGCTTCCTCTGACGGATTAATAAAAATAACACCGTCTCCACCGATTCCGAAATGCCGGTCACTTAAAGCCCTTACAAGCTCAGGCTTTTTTTCCTGAACAATTGTCTCCACTGCCCCGTTGATATAGACATAATCATTACCACAGCCCTGCATCTTCGTAAATTTCATAATCTCCTCCTACTATATACGCATAAGTGAAAGAACCATATACGCTGTTTCTACCATATTGGTTCCGCTGTCCATACTGCTCTTTTGAATGTATCGGTGCGCCTCATTTTCCGTCATATGATTTCGCTGCATCAAAAGCTCTTTCGCTTCCTTGATAACCGCCTGCTCTTCTGCATTTTTTACCTTAGGAATATTTCGTCTGCGTCTTCTGCGTCTCTCGATGTTTTGCACCATCATATCGATCGTATCCACAAGCTCATGCACCTTTAGCGGCATGGCAAGCGACATGACACCATCACCTGTATATGTTTCCAGCACACCTCTGGATGCCAAGAGCAAAACTTCAAAATTCTCCGGTAAGTTTTCCCTCAGTTCCGTAAAAATCATATCCGAAAGCTTATAGCTGCAAATAACAATTCCATCGTTCAAATCATCTGCTTTGCTGATTGCCTGAGCCCCGGTAGAGCATACTGCCGTAACCATATGACCGCTGCGTACCAAAATCTTTTTGATGCTTCCGGCATCCTCTATTCTGGGAAATGCAATTACAATACTGGTCACCGGACACACCTCCTCTTATGTCATCTCTCTTCTGTCCTTCGCTTCCTTTTTAATACCGGTTCAAATACTGTCCGATTTCCCACTCGCTGATTTGCGCCTTATACTCATCCCATTCCTGTTTCTTTAATTCCATATAGGTTTCATAAGCATATTCGCCAAGCACATCCCTGATAAAGGAGTCTTTTTTCATTTCCACAACAGCTTCTAATAAAGTTGCCGGAATCTCCTCAATTCCCCGCTCTTCTTTTTCCTGACTCGACAATAGCTCCAGATTCCATCCCATACTCTTTGGAGGCATCGTTTCATTTTTAATACCATCCAGACCTGCTTTTAAGCAAAGTGCCAGTGCCAGATACGGATTTGCCGCAGAATCCGGAGAACGCAGCTCAATCCGGCAGCCCTCATCTTTATCCCATCTCGCCCTTATCATCTGCGTACGGTCAAACGCACTCCAGGTAATATAAACCGGTGCCTCATAGCCTGTCACAATTCGTTTATAGGAATTGACAAGCGGATTGGTAATTGCCGTCATTCCCTTAATATGCTCCATCAGACCGCCGATAAAATACAGCGCTTCCTTACTCATACCGTATTCGCCGTTTTCGTCCTCAAAAATATTCTGGCCGTCCTTAAAAAGTGCCATTCTCAAATGCATTCCCGAACCGTTAACACCGTATTTCGGCTTCGGCATAAAGGTTGCATGCAGACCATGTCTTTTGGCAATGCTTTTAACTGCCATCTTAAAGGTCATAATATTATCTGCCGTCTTTAATGCCTCATCGTGCATAAAGTCTACCTCATGCTGCGCAGGTGCCGCTTCATGATAAGAAGCCTTGATTTCAAATCCCATATCCTCCAGCATCATGACAATATCCCGTCTTGCATTTTCTCCCAGATCAAGAGGACTCACATCAAAATAACCTGCCTGTTCATGAGACAGCGTCGTAGGAAGTCCGTTTTCATCACAGTGGAAAATAAAAAATTCACACTCCGGTCCGGCTTCAAGCACATAGCCCATCTCTGCCGCTTCTGCAATTACCTTTTGTAAAATATGGCGTGGGTCAGCTTCGTAGGGTGTTCCGTCTGCGTAGCAGATATTGCAAATCAGCCTTGCAACCTTTCCATGCTGTGGCCGCCACGGAAAAATCTCAAAGGTATTATAATCCGGATGCAGATACAAATCCGTCTTTCTTTCCTTAGTAAATCCCTTTATCGGTGAAACATCGAACACATAACGGTTGTCTAAGGCTTTTTCCAATTGACTTGCTGTAATCGCTACATTTTTTAATGTACCGAGAATATCCGTAAACTGCAG
>JAZNIP010000281.1:0-3559 GCA_045577575.1 Lachnospiraceae bacterium
ATCAATCCTTATCTGACCAAGAATACTTATGATTATTCCGGACTGGTATATCAGTATCCTATTATGAAATATTATGAGGACAGTGAAAAGGTATCAAGGGTCGGAATCAATGTTTCAGCAGATGACGGAGATATTAATTTCAAACGTTTGAAAAAAGCCGGGGTGGATTTTGCCATGATTCGTCTGGGTTCAAGAGGTTATGGCAGCGGCAATCTGATGGCAGATGAAATGTTTTATGAGAATGTCCGTAAGGCGACTGAAGCAGGCATGGATATCGGAGTAACCTTTTTCTCGCAGGCAATTACAAAGGAAGAAGCACTGGAAGAAGCAACACGGGTGATTGAAGGCTTACAGGGCTTTACTGTTGTTTATCCGGTAGCCTTTGATATGGAATATGTCAGCAATGATACAGCCAGGGTACAGGAGCTTTCTAAGGAGGCTAAGACAGAGATTGCCATAGCATTTATGGATGCTGTCCGGCAGGCGGGCTATAAGACGGTGCTATATGGGGATAAGGAGTGGCTGATTCGAAGAGTGGATCTTTCCAAGCTGATTGGCTATGATGTGTGGCTTTCACAGGAACAGGACACACCGGACTATCCGTATAAATATACAATGTGGGAATATACCAAAAGTGCAAAACTGGATGGCATGGATGAGCCGGCTGATTTGAGTATCTGCTTTATTGATTATGCATCCAAATAGAAAAAACGGAGGACAGGAAAATGGAGGCAAGAATTGCAACAGTAACAAGAAATACAAAGGAAACGGAAATTGGTGTTACGCTGAATCTGGATGGAAGTGGAAAATGTAATGTAGATACCGGCATTGGCTTTTTCGATCATATGCTGAATGGCTTTGCCAGACATGGCTTATTTGACTTAGAGCTTATATGCAAGGGAGACTTGGAGGTGGATTCCCATCATACAATTGAGGATGTGGGAATCGTACTTGGAGAAGCAATCAAGCGCGCGGTAGGTGAAAAGAAAGCAATCAAACGCTATGGCAGCATGATTCTTCCGATGGATGAAGCATTGGTGCTCTGTGCGGTGGATTTATCCGGCAGACCATATCTTTGCTTTGACTGTGAGTATACAGTGCCGAAAATCGGAGAAATGGATACCGAAATGTTCCATGAGTTTTTCTATGCAGTATCCTATTCCGCAGGGATGAATTTACATATAAAGAAAATAAACGGTGTAAATAATCATCATATTGCTGAGGCAAGCTTCAAGGCATTTGCGAAGGCACTGGATGAAGCAACCATGTATGAGTCCCGCATTGACGGTGTATGGTCTACAAAAGGAGTGCTGTAGGTACCGTTTAACGCAGCATTCCTAAGGATGGTAGGAATACAGTTTAGGAGAAACTATAAGTTCATTATAAAGGTCGGCGTATCGGGAAGGCGATATATTTTCCATGTAATTTGGAGTGTATTGCTTTGTCACGCCGGCCTTTTTCAGGATATCAATGGCTTTGTTATAGGCAATGGCCGCTTCGGTTTCCGTGTTGTAGTAACCGATAATAAAATCGCCGTTTACATGTATTTTAGCTTTAAAACAGGCTTTTCCGTGACGGGTAGCTGGGCTGACTCCATGAAAATGATTGATGATTTCGATGTTTTCATAACGAAAATCGAGACAGTCTCCGTTGACAAATCGGTAGTCTCTGCCTTCTACCGCATAGTTTTTGATGCCGTAACGGGAGGCGATGCCTGTCTGCATACCGTAGTCAGCGACAAAAAAGCGATTCCCACGGCGCATAATTTTATGGGAAGAATAATAAAACAAGTCGTCTAAGTCAAATTTCAGAATCACATCCGGAGAGAAAAAATAATCAAAATACTTAATGCGAATATAAATGGGATTCGCAATATAAAGTCCGTTGTCCCGAAAATTTAGCAGACATATCCATTTTTCAAAAGAAAGGGCATGCTTTTCAGAATAGGCATTAAAGGAAACCGAAGGTGTGGACAAAAGGTGAGAGGCTTCCGAATAGGACTGATGAGCGGTCTGCTCATCAGCAAAGCTGCCGAGACTGATATGCTTTCCACGATAAGTAATGGAAGCGCGATAGTAGGTGCTTCCGTCTTTTTTTACAGCGGTATATACACCGGGCAGATTCATGTAAATCTCCTTTTAACACAGTTATTTTGTGAAACGCTTAAAAAAAATTATGAAGTACCTTAATAGTATATCATAAATTTGGTACAACCTGTATAGAATAGTATAGGTGAGAAAATATGTATAAAAAATATGGGATGTTGCTTGTTTTAAGCAACATGGTGGTTTTCCTGTCCGTTTGCTGTCTTGAAATGACGGTGCGAAATCAGTATGCGGCAACACCGGCTTTTCAGCTTCAGCTTCAGGATGATATACAGAAGGAAAGCGTTTGTCAGACAGGAAGTATGGACAGAGCGGAATCGGGGAGACGCATTATTGATTACAAAATACTGGAACAACAGGGGACAATATTAACAGAGGAGGAATTTCAGATTTTGTGCAGAATTGTGGAGGCAGAAGCAGGAGGAGAGGATATTAACGGCAGACTGTTGGTTGCCAATGTGATTTTAAACAGAGTAGAAGATGATGCCTTTCCGGATACGGTAGAGGAGGTAGTGTTTCAAAAAAACAACGGAACCTTTCAATTTTCACCGATTTATGATGGACGGTATCATGAGGTGAAGATATCAGAGGAAACAACGGAAGCAGTGGAAAGAGCACTTTTGGGTGAGGATAATTCGAAGGGGGCACTTTACTTTGCGGCAAGAAAGGCAGCTCAGCCGGAAAAAATGAAATGGTTTGATACACATCTGACCAGATTGTTCGAGTATGGCGGACATGAATTTTTTTCCTGATAAGTAAGGTGTAAATTAAGCGAACTCACATACTTTTTCATTGCTTTTTCATTGCGGTAGGAATTGGTTTATGCTATACTATGGAATTAATTGAGCGGTTTTTGGGAAAAGACTGAAAAATACGAGAGGAGTAAGAAGATGAACATTTTATATAAGAGTACAAGAGGAGCCGGTGAAGCAATTACGGCTTCCAAAGCAATATTAAAGGGTCTGGCTGAGGATGGTGGACTGTATGTACCGGAAAAACTTCCGGTTCTTGATAAGACATTGGATGAACTGGCAGGTATGAGCTATGCAGAGGTTGCTTATGAGGTTATGAAGTTATATCTGACAGATTTTACCGAAGAAGAATTAAAAAATTGCATTGCGAAAGCATATGACAGCAAATTTGACACAGACGTAATTGCACCTCTTGTTGAGGCGGATGGTACATATTATCTGGAGCTGTTCCACGGTGCGACAATTGCATTTAAGGATATGGCACTTTCTATTCTGCCACATCTGATGACAACAGCAGCAAAGAAAAACCAGCTTCAGAATGAGATTGTAATTCTGACAGCGACCTCCGGAGATACCGGAAAAGCTGCTCTTGCAGGCTTTGCCGATGTTGAGGGAACACGCATTATTGTATTTTATCCAAAGAACGGTGTAAGTCCGGTTCAGGAAAAGCAGATGGTAACTCAGAAAGGTAATAATACTCAT
>JAZNIP010000282.1:0-12151 GCA_045577575.1 Lachnospiraceae bacterium
ATGCCTTTTTCTACTGTTCTTACGCCGGACAAACGTATTATCGATTATTTATTCGGTGCGAATCCTCTGCGCTTAGATGAGAATTACCAGCGTCTTTATCATATGCTTACGGATGAGAATGAGCTTGATCCGATTATGGCAAATGCAGTGCAGCTGGAGGCGATGGAGGTTTCCTACCAGCAGGGAGTAAGAATTTTCAGCTGGTTTGGCGATGAAGGAAGCGGACGAAGATTTTTTATCAAGCATTTCAGTAAAAAGAACGGAATCCGTGCCATTACTCTAAATTGTAAAAAACTATTCGTATACGATTTTTCCTTTGTGGAAAAGGCACTTTGGGCAGTGAGGAGAGAGTGTATTTTTACAGATGCCTGCTGTTGCCTGAATGAACTAAATTATAGAGAAGATGAAAAAGACAAATACATAGGCTATATGGATTTGGCGGTGTCTAAACTGCGTGAGCATGACATTATGATTTTCCTGATGAGCAGGGAGAAGCTGCCGCTGAAAAGTGTAACGGATTTAGAGTTTACGGAGCTGGAGCTTCCCACCCCGGGCAATCAGGAAAGAGAGGACTGCTGGAAATATTTTGCAAAGGATTATGGGCTGGATAAGGATGTGGATCTTTTTGAGATGGCAACCAAGTTTTTGTTCACTCCCGGTAAAATCAAGGCGGCGCTGAAACAGGCAAAAAGCTTTTCCGTTATGAATCACGAAATCCTGATTTCCAGAGCAAAGCTGTTTGAGGGCTGTTATAATCAGATGAGCTCGGAACTGACTCAGAAGGCGACTAAGGTAAAGGCCAACTTCGGTTTTGAAGACATTGTTATGAATGAGACTCAGAGAGAGACCTTAGAGCATGCCATAGACCAGATGAATTTCAGAAAACAGGTTTATGACAACTGGAATTATACAAAGAAATATCCTTATGGCAGAGGACTTTCTGTACTTTTATTCGGTGCACCCGGTACCGGTAAATCCATGTGTGCCCAGGTTATTGCCCATGAACTGAATCTGGAATTATACAGAGTAGACTTATCCAAGGTTATTGATAAATATGTAGGTGAAACGGAAAAATCCATTTCCATGATTTTCCGGGAAGCAAAAAAATGTAATGTGGTTTTATTCTTTGACGAATGCGATACCCTGTTTGCGAAGCGTTCGGATGACGGAGGCTCCAATCAGGCATCCAATAACAATAAAACGGCGCTTCTGCTGCAGGAGGTAGAAGCATATGACGGTGTTTCCGTTCTTGCAACAAACTACAAGCATAATATCGATCCGGCGTTTTTCAGACGTATGAAATATATTGTGGAATTCCAGTTTCCTGACCCGGATACAAGAGAGATGCTGTGGAGAACTACGATTCCGAAAGGTACACCTCTTGCAGATGATGTGGACATTCGTTTTCTGGCAGAGCGGTTTGAATTTGTAGGTGGTAATATTAAAAACTGCATCTTAAATGCCGCTTTCCTTGCAGCCGCAGACGGTGACGGAAAGGAAGTAGGTATGAAGCATTATTTGCAGGCGATTAAATACGAATTTGTCAAAACAGGTAAGGTATTTACAAGAGCAGACTTTGAACCATACGCATACATGGTAGGGCTGGGAGAAAAGGAGGACTGGTAAAATGGAGGATTTTAGACAACTGAAACAGAAGGAATTTTCTATATATGCACATATGATTCCCCGGTGGCTGATGGAAGAGGCTCTTGAAGATGATGGAATAGAAATATGGGGAATGGAAGACTGGGGAGAAGCCTGTGGAGCTGCGGTGATTTCCAGAAGACCGGATGTGGTGGAGCTGCATCATATATACATAGCAGGGGAATATCGTAACAGCGGCAGAGGCGGAAGATTTTTAATGGAGCTGATGTATTATGCGTACAGACTGGGTGCCTCTCAGTTTCAGGTGAAATATATCATGGAGCAGTTTCCGGAAATGGAAAGACTGCTTCGCAGCTATCCTATGCAGATTGGAGAACCGGAAATGGTGGGTAATGCAGAAAGTGCGTTAGGGGAACTGGCTAACTTACACTACTTAAAGGGAAGCTATGGCAGCGTAAAAGCACTTTCTGAGTGCACAAAAGAAGGGCTTTCTCATTTGTATGGGGAGATTATTTCCCGTAGTCTGGATTTGGTTGAGCTTCCGCTAAGAAAGGATGATTATCTTGCTGAATACTCGGCAGTAGCAATGGAAAACGGAAGACCGGCAGGTCTGCTTTTGGTAAAGGAAGCGGATGACGGCGTGTTTATTCCGTATATGGTAAATCTTTCCCGTAATGCTGCTGCGCCTATCGAAATGATTCGTTTTGCAGTACAGAAGGGCATAAAGAAATTATCTCCGGATATTAAATGCCATTTTGTTGTAATCAATGAGACTTTGCTGGCTCTTTTAGAAAAGCTTGGAATGAAGATTCAAAAGAGAAGATGTGCGGCGCTTGATTTGTCCTATTTTGAAGAGTATGAACGGAATGTAACGGCTTATATAGAGTTTATGCAGGAACTGACAGCATAAAACAAAGATGTATGGAGGGGGAACAATATGTTTGAATTACAATCACAGATGAATAAACAGGAGCTTTTTGAATTTGGAGAAAAAAGCATACAAAAGGAATTAAACACAGAGGATTATCTTGAGAAGCATGAGGAAAATCTGGCATTGACTTCAAAACAGTTAAATGAGGCATATCAGAAGCCACTCGATATGACCCAACCCATTAAGGGAGATATGCCCCAAAACGATCCGGAAGAAAAGGAGTCCAAGAGAAGAAAACGTCAGAAGAACCAGCTGACAGCACAGGGGAAGCAGGTCAATGACGAACACAGAGAAAAGGGTGTATTCAATGTAAGGCGTGAAGAATATGTCAGAAATGAAGGCAAACTGGATAAGAGTTCCCTGGATACTTTTCAGGAAACGCTGAAGCCGGAGATGTTTTCACCCAAATATGTATTGGAGCATTTTAAGGAAGTTCGGCAGAAGCTGGATGAATGGAAGGAGCATTTGCGGGTATTTGGAGAAGGCGGAGCCGGCGTGGCATGCCTGAAAAGAGACCAGCAGATTCGTATCGAAAAAATGCGTACCATGTATACGGACGGAGAGAGAGCACTGGAGAGCGCACTTGCAGCGCTGGGCTTTCAGTGTGAGACAAAGAGAAATGGGGATTTAAAAATAACAGAGTTAAATGACCCGGAGAGAGTACAGCAGGCATTACAGGAAAATATAAATCTTCGTAAAGCACTACAGAATCAGGGAGATATTGATCAAAAGGTGGCAGAGCAGCTTATGGCTGAAAAAATAGAAGAACTGACACCCATGAGCATTCGTGACCGTGAAAAATACCGGAATGACGAGGATTACTCTTTTATCCGAACGGAGCATATGAACCATTTTTATCATTATGATGCAATAAAAACAGTAAAGGATTTACTGGAAAGCCATCCGGAGAAGTATCAGGCAAACAAGGCAGTTCTGGATAGAATGTATCAGGAAGTTTTTAATTTGATGGAAGTGTCCGGAGAATACACGATGCCGGCTTTGGCAAGCGACAGTCTGCAGCGTGAAGGAGAGGTATCGGCTGCATCAAAAGGCGTATTTAAGGCTTTAAGAGAAATTGAATCAAAATACAGCGATAAAAATGAAAAGCTGGTAGCCAGAGCGGATTGTATTATCGCAGGAATAAAAAATATCCTGGTTGGAAAGCCCATGACGGATAGGGAGGCCATCGTCGCCCATGAGTTTATGCGCTCGGCAGATGAGCGGGAGCAGCACCGACAGGCAGCTGAAGCGGATGCAGTTATCTACGCAGATACTTATCGGGAGAAGCAGGCAATTTTTGAAAGTCTTGCAATGAAGTTGTATGGAGAAGGCGCAGAGCAGATTACAGCAGGAGATTATGGCCGTTATATGATGCTGATGGAGCCGGAACAGTATGAGCATAATGTAGAAGTTGTAAAATTTGTTCTGACCAAAAGAACAGGAGAAAAAATCAAACAGCTGGGCGGCGAAGATGCCAAGGCGGCAGAAATAGAACTGGGTAAGGCGGCAAAACCGCTGGTACTGCCCTATTTACAGAGACTGCGGGATTACGATACCTCTATGCTGGCAAGCTGTACGGATGAGGAACTGATTGCCCGTTCAGAGGAACTGCAGAATCTCTACATTTCCGGTATGCAGATAGCCGATATGGCAAAGTATACGGATCCGGATGACCCCCAGGGCCGCTCCATTAAGGAGGTTTTCGTAGAGGGTAAAAAGGAGCAGTTTGCATTAAAAAGTGGTATTGTGCAGGAGTACGCAGTAAAAGCAAGAATGCTTGCTCTGACCAATGCTTATGTCCATGGAGTACTTACCAAGGAGTGCTTTACCAGGGTAGAACAGGTGAAGATCAGATCTCAGTACAATCTGAGTGATGAGGAGGAAATCGGTACGGGACCCATGCTTGCCTATGTGAAAGATGTATTGGTGAAATCTGAACTGCGTAAGGATGCTTCCTATAATAAATATTTTCATTCCCAGGAAGCCTTCGCCCAATTTGTAACTTCGGGAGAGTTGGCGTATGAGTCCTCTCATAAAAACTTTGATGAAGAAATGGATAGGGTTTATCAAGAGGGCGCCAAACGGATAAATGGCAAAAACAGCATGAATGATACGGAAATTAAGACATATTATGAGATGTTGAAGGCAAGGGAGGCTGAAATCAGGCAGGAATTAGAGGAAGAGGATGAGCTTGGAATGAGAACTTTGGAGCTTCAGGAAGAACTGGAGAAGCTCCAGAAAGATATGCATTACTTAAACAACTGGTATGCACTTACCAATAATCATTACAAAATGGCAGGAGACGAAAAAGAACTCATAAGCGAAGCGATTTTCCGTTCATACAGGTCAGCAGACAGGCTGGATTCCTTCCGAAATATGGGGGAAGAAAATTTTGAGACCATGTGCAGACAGCTGTCAGCGGGAGCTTTGGAACTGGATCATGCCACACCGGAGGAAATTGCTGCATATCGTGCGGAAAATGTAAAAGGACTTTTGACCTACAAGGAGCATATGAGAGAGCATTATGAGATGCTGGAGCAACGCTTCCATCACAAAGCTCCTTCTCCGGAATATATTGCAGAGCATTATGATGAACTGCGGCAGTTATTTGCCAATGTACAGGTGGATGTAAATCTGGTCAATCATTCCAGAGATATGATTGATTTGCGGAAGGAAGAGGATGCCCGGCTTTATCATCTGGTGCAGACCTATAATGCAATCGCCGGTTATGCTTTATACATAGGCACATTAGCAAATTCAGCCCCGGATTATAAAGATGCAATGAAGGGTGCCGGTAATGCTATGCGTGACGAAGGCTATTCCATAGCATACTTAGACCGGGAACATGAAAAGCTCACCCATCAAGAGCAGGAGGAACGGTTTGCCCGGGTATCACAGCAGGTAGCGATGCACAGACAGGAGCGGGAAGCGGATCTGGATGCAATGAAAGAAAATTACCGTCAGGAATTGGCATCTCTGCGAACTCTGTATGGAGAATATATGGAGGGGGCAGCACAGGATGAGGCTACACAGGAGCTTGCCAATGCCTATGAAAGATTTCAAAACGTAGCCGCTGTTAAGCTGAGCAAAGACAGTAAGATAGAGCGTTTGACGCAATTAGAAGAAGCGCTGGCCAAATACCGGGAATTAGGTGAGCAGACAGACGGTATGACGGGCATGGTAGCTACGCTTCTGGAAGAGAAAATCAGGGAGCTTCGGGATATAGTAAGAGCATGGGATGTCAAAGAGCAGCAGACACAATCAGCGGAAAAGACTGACCTTAAGGAGCTGGAAGAGGCAGAAGCACTTGTTGTAATAGAAAAATTCAGAACCGTACAGGCGGATGATGCAGATATTTCAAAAGCCAGTACAAAGCTGCGGCTGAACTATTTGCATCAGTATGCAGAGATGAAGTCTTATATAGAGAAGTATGAAGGTATTTCCTCCATAACCTTGGAACAGTTCAAAAGGTGGAAAGAACTGACGGATATCAAGGCAGGAAATGCTGCTGCCAATATATTTGAAGATGCTTATTCAGAGGAGGTTCCCCAGGTACTTCAAAATGAAGAAAGCTTACGCAGTGCCTTGTCTTCAGAAGACGCCGGTGAGGTGGTTCGTGCCCTCATGGAGCTGGAAAAGGCAAATCTGATTTTCCAGAACTGGACTATTACAGAGGCGGAACAGGTGAAAGTGCAAAACAATCCCAAAAATATGGCTTATCAGGCGATTGCAAACGAATTGATACAGACCCCTATGCTGACAGGTATTGGGAAAAACGGTGCTATGCCTGTAGAAAAAAGAAAAGAATTTATAGATGCATTTTATACACAGTATATGGAGGCAACTACGGCAATGCAGGAGGAGGCGGCAAGATTGCTGCCCTTAGTTCCGGAGGAAATTTCGGAGGAAGATAAAATACTGTATGCGCTTTGTCTGGCAAATGAAACAGAGGCGGGAAGAAAGAGAGCTGCGCTGAATCTCATTAGCCGTGAATATTTCAGAGATACGGCAACCGTGGAAGTGGCTAAACAATGGCAGATGGAACATCCGGGAATTGTTGAGAATACCGGAGCGGCAGATGACAGGCTGACACAAGCTCAGCTGAAATTTAAGAATTACCTTTTGAAAACGGGTATGTTGAACGGAATTATGAGAAACCAGAGGTACGAGTTCAACAGGATTTTCAGAAGATAAAATCTGGAGGATATATTATGGGTGACGGTTTTACAAAGGAAGCATATGAAAAAATATATAAGCATCCAAAATGGAAAACTGTGGCGCAGGATTATGAGGAACAACTGGCGGTGAAGCTTTTTCATAATTCCTATACAAAGGGCGCAGTTAAGACTGCTTTGTCAAAAATCAGCCGGATTTTAACTGCCTATTATGGGACAGAAGGAAGACCCCTTACCGAACAGGAGCGGCAGACGGTACAGGCTGCCGGTGCCATTACCAATCTGGGAGAAGAGAGCCTGGGCGTGCAGGGCGGCGATATTCCGGTAAATAAGACCCTGGTGCGTGCTCTGATGCAGGGACGACGAGACAGAACCGGTGCCGGACAGGTAAAAAAGCTGGTAGAAGGAGATGCGAAAGCAGACGGCAGTACCTATACGGCAGAAGAGGCAGAACAGGAAAATATGCAGACGTTGGATGCGGTTATGAACCGGGACGGAAATCTTCGCGAACAGATGACGCTTCTGTATAATGGGATGTTTATCAATGGAGGCAGTAAGAAACAGGATATTCAAAGCGGTGTGTCCTTCAAGGGTGTTTTGCAGGGTGTAAAAAGACCGGGTGCGGAGGCAGCGGTAAGCCCACTTTCGGGTATTAATTACGATTTGCTGGAGGGAATGACCCAGTACCGGGAAGGGAAGGACGTTTTAGACACCTACCATTTAGCCAGAGATATGGAAAAACGCAGCGAAGAAATGCAGGGAAAAGGGAACCTGCTCACCAGATGGTGGCGTGGATTCAAGCGTGCATGGAGTGCGGCATTTTCCAACAATTTCAAGAGAAGCAAAAGAAAAAATGGCGATGGACTCGGAATGGACCATTATCGTCGGCTTGGAATTGAACCTAGTGCAAGAGAAAGTGCGTATTCCGTAGAAACAGATGCAGAAGGAAAACAGACACTGCTTTGGAAAGAAGGAACGGCATATTATAAACCTGATGATGAGGTTACGGCAGAGGGAATGCTACAGACAGCAGGTACGTCTGGTACTGTCCTGCGTATGTTAGGGGCATATCGACTGATGGGAGCTTCTGCAAAGGAACTGTTGGATTTTCGTCTGGCACTGATTGCATGGATGGTATCCTCCCATGACCATTCTCTGTTTGAAATTTTACAAGGCTCACATAATGCGGGTGTAAAAGGCACCGAAGATATCAGTGAAGCAGCTACCATGTACATGAATATTGATCCGTTGGATACAGACCTTTTGAGAGAAGGATTTGCGGTAAATGGAGAATTTCCTCATGAAATCATATACAAAGAGCAGTTAAATGAATTGTTCCAAGCGCGAATAGACAGGGAGAAAAAGGCAGGAATATTTGATGCATTAAATGAAAAAAGAACAAGATTCGAAGCACAGTTAGACGGTGTTATGGGGACAATGGCCGATGAGATTGATGCAATTGAAGCAGAAATGCTTCAACGTATGGATGATTTGAATTATTATCAGGGTCTTCTCATGGGTGCAAATCCAATGGCTTTCGCAGATGATTTTGATGGAACACAAAGACAGGAATGTGCTTATCTGGTGCAACAGCTTCAAGAGGAAATCGAAGAGTATCAGGCACGAATCGCCAAATTGGACAACGATTTGGAGATGTCAAAGCAGAAAATGCAGGAAGATATAATGCAGAATCCGGATATTAAGATGCTACATCCAACCCTTTATATGCGAAATGATTTTATAAGCGGAACAGATGCACATCTGATGAAAGCGTATGATCTGGCACTGAATATCTATTCTACGTCTGCATATATGGCAATGAACAATGGCCAAAAATGGGGAAATACGATTGGAAAAATGCAGTTAAAATCCAAAAAAGGCGGCTATCAGGGTGCCTATGCAGAGGAATATAAGGATGGAAAGCTGTTGGAACAGATATTTGATATGGTACGTATATCTACCAGAATGGTACAGGATGCATTGGAGGAAAGAGGTACGCGTGATGTGAGCGAAGACAATCCTAATTTGCCTGATTCCGAACACGCATCCTATATGACAACCTTCCGGGGAGAAAAGGGTAACGGCAGCAAGTATATGACACAAGGATATGAGTATGAGAACAATTACCTTACAAGCTCCTCGAAGGACTGGACCCAGGCTTTAAGCTATTATGCAAAACAGATAAAAGCATTGGGACCCAAGAATGCAGTGCTGATTTCTTATAAATTGGAAGGAAAGGGTGCTGTTGATATTGAAAATGCATCTGCTTATCAATATGAGCGGGAAGTTTTGATTCCAAAGGGAACGAAATTCAGGATAACCAAGCCGCTGGTACGAAATGTAAAAATCAGCGATTTGATGGAGGATGCTGTAAATTATCAATCAGATACGGTTACGGAAGAAGAATTGAATGCAGAAGTAGCAGCATATGTGAATAATCCGTCAGATGTTGTGAATGCGATTAAGCATGTCAATGTGGTACAGGTTATAGAAATCGATGGACCGGGAGCAAGACGCAGACAGGCAAAGAGGGCAAGTGAGGAAGCACGCAGGAGCATCCGGGCATCTCTTATGCAAGGCTAGGGAGCCTAACCAATAGCCACAGTGCTTACAAAACAGCACACAAAACAGTGAACAAAAACTAAGACAAGGAAGAGCAGAAATGGAGAAAAAGCAATATCTTCAGCTAGTACAGGTATATTTTGGAGAAATAACAGAAGCGCCTTATGAAACATTGGAAGAGCAGTATCATGACTGGATGCAGTTTGTGGATATGCTTTGCAGTATGCAGCTTTTAATTAAGGAAAATAGTCTGGAGGAAAGCTTCCACAGAATCGGAACCGTATATCAGGATGAAGAATTGATGCGTGCTTTAGAGCCACATCCTTTCCGACCGGAGCCGATTTTTGCAGAAGAGATTCTGGCAGTTTTCCAGACTCTTTTGTATAAAGGAGAAGCGGCGGCATCAGAGGGGCGTTTTCTTCCTTTTGATGTGCTGCGTACATTACATGAGTTTACCTATCCGGAAATTATGGCAATGATTCTCTCCTTTATGCCGGATTTGAATCGTAAGTATGAACGAATTTTTACGATTTTGCAAGAAGAGGCTTCAGACTCTATCCGTCCTACAGTAGGTTTTGTATATGACTTGTGTTCTCTCTTTCTTCCTATGCAGTATGAAGATATTGCATTGATTTCCAACGAGGACAGCTATTTGGGACGCTTTGTGTTTGATAAGAAGTATTGGGGAAAGGAAGATGCTTCTGCTCTGTCAAGACGCTTGTGCATCAATGAGCGTATCCGGGACTTCCTTATGGGAAATCCGGGAAAAATGGGGAAACTTTATCCTTATGCCCAAATGATATTAGGCGGAGGTGAGCCGGATGCATTTTGTGCAAATGAGGATAAGGTTACTTATATTTTGGAAGCAATGGGCGGCTTACTTCAAACAAACAGCAGAGGCATCATCGGTCTTTTGGGGGAAGCCGGAGTAGGAAAAACATTTTTACTTCAAACAGTAGCAGCTCTCATCGGTCAGAGCTTTCTCAGTGTGGAAATGCCATTATTGATACATATGGATTATATGGAACGACAAAGTGTTTTGTATGATATCATCTGTAAATGCATGATTGAGGGATTGCATCTGCATTTAGATCATGTAAACTACAGCGATGCAGAAAAACCAATTGTTCAGGAAATATTCTCTTTATTGGAAAAACATATTTTTATGTTGTTTGTTTCTACGCAGCAGGAAGAAACAGCAGAGCTTATAACCGAAGCGACATGGATTCCGGTAAAATTGGAGCGTCCTTCTGCTGTATTGCAGAAAACGTTCTGGCAGTATTTTATACAGGAGAGGGAATTGCCGATTGCAGAAGCACTTGATTTTGATGTGATTGTGTCCAAATATTCTCTGACGCCAAAGGCGATTGCACAGATAACAGACCGTCTTGCCATTGAAAATAAAGAATTGATAGAGGAAGAGGCCTTGTCCGATATGATTCGGGAAAAGAGTACGGTAAACTTTGGCAGCAAAGCAAAACGTTTGCAGACAGGCTTTACATGGGAAGACATTGAATTAAATAAGGAAAGCGAAGACGAACTGAAAAAGATTATTGCGTATGCAAAAAATCGTGCGGTTGTTTATGAAAATTACGGCTTTGGAAAGAAGATGCCTTACGGACGGGGATTTTCTGTGCTTTTATACGGACCGCCCGGAACCGGTAAAACAATGGCGGCAACTGTACTTGCCAATGAACTGAAGCTGGATATTTACCGAATTGATTTGTCCCAAATCGGCAGTAAATATATCGGTGAGACAGAGAAAAATCTGTCTGCCATTTTTGACACCGGAAAGCATGCCAATGCGATTTTGTTCTTTGATGAGGCAGATGCTCTTTTCACCAAGAGGACAGAGGTGGGGAATTCCAATGACAGATACGCCAATGCTGAGATTGCGTACCTGCTTCAAAAGATAGAAGAGTATGACGGCATTTCTTTCCTTGCGACCAATAATCTCAATAATTTTGATATGGCATTCCGCAGAAGAATTACCTTTATTGTACCTATGCACCTGCCGGATGCAGAAATCAGAATGCGGCTCTGGGAAAAAGTATTTCCGGAGGAACTTCCTAAAGAAAAGATTGACTTTACCACTATTGCTGAAAATGGTGAAATGTCTGGCAGCAGTATTAAATCAGCAGCATTACAGGCAGCTTATCGTGTGGCAAGTGAAAAGCGTCCTATGTCCAAAATGGATATCGTGGATGCGATTGACGGAGAATATAAAAAGAATGGTGCGTTGTCTATACGTCAGGATTTGATAAGAGGAAAAATCTAATTTTAGCTCAAAATACACGGAAAAATTACCCCGAAAAAATATTTTGAAAAATAGCGAAAAAAGATGTTGACATTCTAAAAGTTATTTGCTAATATAATTTTTGCGCTGACGAGAGAGCGTACCTGGAGAGGTATCGAAGTGGTCATAACGAGGCGGTCTTGAAAACCGTTTGTCCGCAAGGGCGCGTGGGTTCGAATCCCACCCTCTCCGTTGACTATCAAGTCAAATGGGGACGGCAGGTTCGAATATACAGACCGTTTTCATAAATGAATAGATGCTTTTAATTTAGCAGTTTGGAGAAGTACCCAAGAGGCTGAAGGGACACCCCTGGAAAGGGTGCAGGTCGTTAATAGCGGCGCGAGGGTTCAAATCCCTCCTTCTCCGTTTAGCGGTGATGCAGAGATGCAGTGCACTGCTTGAACCTTGACAAATAAACAGCAATGCAACCCTGAAGATTCTAAAAGAGAAAATTCAGAGAAACGAAGAAACAAACCTAAAGCAGTAAAACGGAAAGAACAGCTAGTAGTTGTTCTGGACAGGAAACTTTTTAACGAGAGTTTGATCCTGGCTCAGGATGAACGCTGGCGGCGTGCCTAACAC
>JAZNIP010000283.1:0-6956 GCA_045577575.1 Lachnospiraceae bacterium
CTTTCCAACTGGGGTGTCCCTTTTATTCTCTCTTGCGCAATGCCTGTTCAGGCGATGAACTGGCAAGGTGTTTCCGAGAACAAAAAGAGTAAAATTGACAAAATTACCACGAAGCTTGCGAACAGAATCATGAAGAAAAGACAAGTGAAACCGGGCATCAAAACAAAGGGATTGTTTATGATGATGCGCATGTTACAGAAAGGCGGCATGGGTTCCGGCGAGGCAGAGAGGGCGTATTGGGAAGAGAAAGGTTGGCTTGGCGCAAAAAGACCTTGGAAATAGCTGTTTTCCTTTTACACGGAGATTAAAATATGGTAAAATCAAATTGTTGTTGTAATATGATAATATAGTAAAGTGTATATTGGGATATCGGGAGAAAGAAGATGAAGAAAGTTATTATTGTGACGGCAATTATTGTAGTCGCAATTATCATTGGTATATTTGTTATTAATATCTATGAAGCCGATACGGAAGTAACAAAAGAGACGACGAATATAGGGATTATTCTAAACGGAAAGATTGATGACGGAAGCTGGGGACAGTCCCATTACAAGGGACTTGAAACAACTGCCGAGGAACTTAATTTATCCATCCTTTATAAGGAAAATGTGACAGCGGATGAAATACCCCAGATTATTGAAGAATTTGTGACTGCGGATTGCAGAGTTGTGGTGGCAAATTCTTTTGAGTTCGGTGATGCTATGGTTGAGGCTGCGGCGAAGTATCCGGAAGTATATTTTTTGCATGCTACGGGAACTGCTTCAGATAAAAATTTGTCCACATACTTCGGCAGGATTTATCAAATCAGATATCTGTGCGGCATTGTGGCGGGATTACAAACCGAGACCAATGAAATCGGATATGTTGCAGCGTTTCCGATTTCGGAAGTAAACAGAGGCATCAATGCTTTTACTTTAGGTGTGCGGAGTGTGAACAGTGAAGCCAATGTATATGTCAGTTGGACAAATTCATGGGAGGATGATGCGGCCACAGCAGAAGCGACAAAGAACTTGCTGGATGCTCATAATATTGATGTGCTCACAATGCATTCTGATTCTTTGATCCCGCTTGATATTGCGGAGGAAAGAGGGGTAATGTCAATCGGATATAACTGGGATAACAGCACGAATTATCCCGAGACGTATCTGACGGCTGCCGTATGGGACTGGGAGTCCTTCTATATGCCAATAATTTTGAAGTGTCTTCAGGGTAAATTTGAGGGAAAGAATTACTGGGAAGGTATTGATTCCGGTGTGGTTGATCTGGCCCCGCTTACAGATAAAGTAAATCCCGAAACACGGACTGTGATTTTGCAGGAAATGGAGAAACTCAGAAGCGGAACATACGATGTTTTTTATGGCCCGATTTATGATAATGTGGGCAATTTGCGTATAGAAGAAGGCGAGTGTATGACGGATAATGCCATGTTGAATGAATTTGACTGGTATGTTGAAGGAGTAATGATTGATGAGTGACAGCAAAAAGAAACCATATTGGCTGCTTGTGTTGGCTGCGGTTATTTTGATTTGTATTCTATTAGTTATTTTTGGAATTAACGGTGGAAAAGAAGAACCCAGGAAAGTGGGACTGATTTTAACCGGAGAGTCTGCTGATGAGGGCTGGAACGGAGCACATTATCAGGGTGTGAAATCTGCCTGCGAGCAGCTTGGGGTAGAATTACTGGTAAAAGAGAATGTGGAAGAAGGCACCGGAGAGTGTGCGAAAGCAATTGATGAGTTGGTAAAAGAAGAAGCAGGCATGATTATTCTTTCCAGCTATGCGTATCCGACGGAGGTAAAAGATACAATTCAGAAGTATCCGGAGGTTGCCTTTTATGGGATTTCTGCAGATTACTATGCAGATAATATGACCTCATACTTCGGAAGAATGTATCAGGCAAGATATCTGGCGGGAATTCTGGCCGGTATGAAGACAGAAAGTAACGTTATTGGTTATGTTGCTGCGATGCCAAACAATGAGGTAAACAGGGGCATTAATGCTTTTACCCTGGGTGTCAGAAGCGCAAATCCGGAGGCGGAGGTGCATGTAATCTGGACGAATGAGTGGGAGTCTATGGAGAATGAGAGAGTTGCTTCAAAGAAGCTGATTGAAGAATTTGGAGCAGACCTTCTTACGTATCATCAGAACCGGCATTGGGTGGCGCAGGAAGCGGATGCGGCAGGTGTGTATTCCATCGGATATAATTCCGTGGCAACCGGTTTGTCTGATAAATATCTGACGGCAGCAGTATGGGATTGGAACGCTTTGTATTTTCAGATTATCAAGGAATACCTGCAAGGGAATGCCAATCACGTAAAGCGTCACTGGTTTGGCATTGATACAGGTGTGGTTACGTTGGAAGAATGCTCCGCCCGCGTGGATGAGAATATTCGGATAAAGCTTGAGAATGCAGAGAGAGAACTGGGCGAAGGAAATAAAGTTTTCTCCGGTGTGATTTATGATAATACGGGTGTTATGCACTGTGATGACGGCGAATCCATAAGTGATGAAATCCTGTTGGAAAAGATGAACTGGTTTGTTGACGGAGTAGTAATTCATGAGTAAGAATAATATATTTATGAAATTAAAAAATAACCTCGGTGTGATTGGTGTCAGTTTTATTATTCTGATCATTGTCTGTATTGCCATGTGGTGGAAAATGCAGGACATTATCAATGAACATCTGGAATATCATGTTGCGGAACAGGGGAAAGCATTGTCAAAGATTGTGAATAACAGTTTTGATGAAGAATTGCGTCTGTTAAGTGAAGTGACGGTTTTTATTGATATGGAGACCGGCGAAATAGAACAATTCATGGAGGAAGAAGACGGCATTTCATATGGTGTTTTGAAAATTGACGGTGAAGCCACGTATGGTGACAAAATCGATGCTTCCGCGTATGAAGGTATTTTTGAGTCGATTCACGGGAATCCGGCTGTCAGCTGCGGAGAGGATTCGACGGTTCTTTTTACGGTGCCTGTTTACAGTGGTGAAAATGTCAAATACGTTTTGTATAAATTATACGACGGCGCAGTTTTGGCAGAGAGGATTGATTTATCCTGTTACGACGAGAATGGAATTTGCGCCATTATCAATATTGACGGTGAGATTTTGCTGCAAAAAGAGAATGTATTCCCGGGGAAAGAATTTTTTACTTCGGAAAGTAATAAAAAGGGGTTTGAATCAATCCGGGATAAAATGAATATCAACGTGGCGGCCGCGGCAGTTGCAAAGGCACCCGGAGATGATAAGGTGTTGTTTGCCTCAGAGACGGCATATCCGGGATTATATGTGGTAGGCAGCGTACCGATGAAAGCGGTAGCGGGTGACATAACGTTACTGATTCCGCTTGTATTATGGTGCTTTGGATTGTTATGGATTTTGCTGGTGATTGTTACTTTTTATCTGGTCAATGCAGAGAAAAAGGCAAGTGAAAGCGATGAACTTCGCCAGGCCAAAAAAATTGCGGAGCAGGCCAACCAGGCCAAATCGGATTTCCTTGCAAATATGTCTCATGAAATCCGTACGCCGATTAATGCGGTTATCGGTATGAATGAGATGATTTTGCGGGAATGTGAAGAAAAATCAATTCTGGAATATGCAGGGAATATTGATATTGCGAGTCAGAATTTACTCTCCATCATCAATGATATTCTGGATTTTTCCAAAATCGAATCCGGTAAAATGGAGATTGTGAATAACGAATACAAAACGGGGGAAGCGCTCAATGATGTTGTCACAATGATAGAGCTGAAAGCAAAGCAGAAAGGACTTCAATTCGAAGTCGAAGTTGCAAATGAATTGCCTGAGACTTTATATGGTGATGATGTCAGAATCAAGCAGGTTTTGCTGAATTTATTGAACAATGCCATAAAATATACGCCAAAAGGAAAAGTACGACTGGAGGTGTCAGGAGAAGAAATTTCAGAGGAATCAATGAATTTGATTATGAAAGTTCATGACACCGGGATCGGAATCCGGGAAGAGGATATTGCAGGACTGTTTGAACATTTTCAGCGCCTTGATCTGGAGGCAAACAGAAACATTGAAGGGACAGGACTCGGGCTTGCAATTACGGATAATCTGGTTCAGATGATGGGTGGTAGGATTACTGTAGAGAGTACATATGGGAAAGGATCGACGTTTACGGTATATCTGACACAGAAAAAATGCGGAAACGGACTGATCGGAGATTTTGTAAAAAATTATCGTAATTCTTCCGGACGTTTGAGCAAATATCATACTTCATATACAGCGCCGCAGGCACATGTACTTGTCGTTGATGATAATCAGATTAATCTTCAGGTGGTAACAAATCTGTTGAAAAAGACGATGATGCAGGTGACATGCTGTACAAGCGGCCGGGAGGCTTTGGAGGAGATGTGCCGGAAGCAATATGATGCGATTCTTTTGGACCATATGATGCCGGGGATGGATGGCATTGAGACGCTCAAAAAAGCCAAAGAGCTTGAGGATAATCTGAATAAGCGTACAGCGGTTATTGCGTTGACGGCAAATACGATTTCAGGTGCAAAAGAAATGTATATGAAGGAAGGGTTTACGGATTATTTAGGTAAGCCTATTGTAGGTAAAATTTTGGAAGATAAACTCGCGAAATATATTTCTGCGAATAAACTTGAATGGATTAAAGAAGCAACATCGGAAGAAACGGAGAAAGTAAAAGATTCCCAAGTTACAGAATCGTTATTAAATATTGAGATGGGGTTGAAATATTGCGGTTCAAGCAAAGAAATTTATGCGGAAATTCTGCAAATGTTTTGCAATCAATACGAAGAGAAAAAATCATCCTGGGAAAAATTTTACGAAGAGAAGAATTGGAATGATTATACAATACTTGTTCATGCACTAAAGACGAATGCGTTGAACGTTGGATGTGAAGTGT
Source organism: Lachnospiraceae bacterium (assembly GCA_045577575.1). Lineage (GTDB taxonomy): Bacteria > Bacillota > Clostridia > Lachnospirales > Lachnospiraceae > VSOB01. Next base: position 4,905 of record JAZNIP010000283.1, read on the forward strand.
TTTCTGCGAAATGTTTAGAGTTGGAGAAAGCAGGGAAGGTGTTACGTGAGAACGATGCGTCGGAAGAGGCTTTGGAGTTTATCAGAGAGAATAATGATAAAACGAAGCAGTTCTACAAAGAGGTAATCGAAGCGGCAAAAGAGTATTTAAGCAAAGGGGAATAACGGGATGAAGAAGATTTTGATTGTGGATGATGACAGTATTAACTGTATGCTGGCCAAACATGCATTGGCAAGTGATTATGAGGCGGTAACGGTAAATTCCGGAAAAGAAGCCTTGCTTTGGCTGGAAAAAGAGTTGCCGGATTTGATTTTGATGGACATTGAAATGCCTGAGATGGATGGCAAAACAGTTGTGAAACAAATCAAGGCCTGCAAAGCATGGAGCAAAATTCCCGTTGTTTTTCTGACGGCAGATTCAAGCCCGATTACCGAAGCGGAATGTTTGCAGTGCGGAGCGGATGATTTCATTACCAAACCGTTTGTGGTGGATGTTATGAAGAGACGTGTAGCCAAGGTTCTGGAAGCTCATGAGATGCGTAAAGGGCTGGAACAGGCACTGGATCAGGAAACATTGAAATCCTATACGGATGCGCTTACCGGATTGAAGAACAGAGCGTGGCTTGAAAAAGAACTGAATCGTTTATTGGACGAAGGTCATGGAGGAACTCTGTTTATGACGGATTTGGATAATTTCAAATCCATGAATGATGTCTACGGTCATATGGTGGGAGACGAAGTCTTGCAGAATTTTGCCGATACTTTGAAGCAGTATTCCAAAGAAGGAGATATTCTTTGCCGTCTGGGCGGTGATGAATTTGTTGTTTTCTTTACGGATGTGACGGAACAGCGGATTGCAGAAGAGAAGGCGGCAGGCATTATTAAGACATTTGCAGAGAAGATGGGAACGATGGGATACGCAGGAATCGTATCTGTTTCAATCGGCGGAAAGATTACCTGGGGAGAGGAACCGTTTGAAACGCTTTACAGCGATGCGGATGACACCTTGTATTTTGTAAAAGAAAATGGGAAGAATTCCTATCATTTTTGGAGCGAAAAAAAAGAAGAAAAAAATATTGCACTAAAGATAATTGATACAGATGCTGACCTGGCAGGTATCCATCGCATGATTTTGGAAGAAAAGGGCGAGACCGGTGGTGCGTTCCATGTAGCGTATGAGGATTTCAAAAAACTGTATGATTTTGCCATGCGTTCGGTGGTACGTAACGGAAGAGCAGTTCAGACGCTTTTGTTTACGTTAGAAGCTGCTGAGATGCAAAACGAAGTTGCATTGGATGAAATTATGGAAATTTTGAAACAAACGATTATTTCTTCTTTGCGTTCCGTAGATACCGGAACCAGATACAGCTGCAGCCAGTATATTTTATTGTTAATGGATACGGATGCAGAACACGGCCGTCTGGCAGCTGAACGGGTGATTGAGAAGTTTTATGGCAATCAGGCGGTTGCGGAGTCAGGCGTGAAAGTAAGCTATGATATTCAGCCACTGCAGGGGAATTAGTAATTTTATTTGACTGTTAGTAGTGAATACGGAGGATAATCAGGTATGAAGATTTTAGTCATCGGAGGTACTCGTTTTTTCGGCATACCTATGGTAAACGCGTTGCTGGAAGCAGGGCATGATATCACCATTGCAACCCGAGGAAGAGCGGCAGATCCGTTTGGCGAGAGGGTGCAAAGAATCCGTCTGGAACGGACGGATGCGCAGAGTATGAAAGATGCTTTGCAGGGATGCTTTTACGATGTGATCATTGATAAAATTGCATACTGCTCCAACGATATCAGAAGTCTGATGGAGGCTGCAAAGTTCGGGAAGTACATCTATATGTCCAGTACTGCCGTATATGACCCGAAGCGTATGAATACGGTCGAGTCGGATTTCGACGGCATGGGCGGAGAATTAAGATGGTGTGACCGCGCGGATGGTTCCTATTCGGAAGTAAAACGTCAGGCAGAATACGCACTTTGGCAGCAGTATGGGGATAAAAATTGGATTGCAGTCAGATACCCGTTCGTAATCGGTCGGGATGAT
>JAZNIP010000284.1:0-10944 GCA_045577575.1 Lachnospiraceae bacterium
GCTTCGCCGTTTTTACCAACCAGCTGCATTTTGCGTTTTGTTACCGTATTTAATGTAATCTGAATCTTATTACCCCATTTTCCTTCATTTGCCGCTACAACATCCAGAAATCCCTTCTTTACGGAAGCTTTTTTTGCATCCTTCGGAATAACACGGGATACGTAGCAGCGTGTTCCGCCGTTCGCAAAGAACTGCTCTACACTGGGTGCCAGATAACGATATTCTCCGTATCCAAATTCGCTTAACGGACCTCCGAACTGTTTTACAAAGCTGCGATAGCTTGTTACAAGACTTGGTGCTCCAAGTGTGTCACCTTTCTCAGCAAATCCTATAAAACCTGCTGTAGAAGTACCTACGCCTTCCATTGATCTGGGTGAGTTATCATATTCTTCTACATATACACCCGGTGAAAAATATTCTGCCATTTTGTTAGCTCCTTTCTATTCGTTTCATTTTATACCAGAACCTTCATCTGTCCCGGTACGGTAATCTTAATTGTTCCGGCTCCTAAGCCGCATATAAGGGTTGCTTCATTTGTCAGACAGGGACATCCCCCCGTCATAATCTTGGGATTTGAAGGTATCCACGTTCCTGCCGGAACCAAAGTGCAGGGCTGCGGTGTCAGCACTCCTAATGCTGCTGCCGTTGCTGATGCCACTGCTGGATTTGCTAAAGACATACACATTCCAAAAGGCTTTAAGTTCACATAGGGCTGCATATCCTGTATCGTTGCCACCGGTTTTCCTTCCACGAGGACGGCGGTCTGCGATGTTGCCTGAAGACTACAGGGTGCGGTTCCAAAACAACATGAACACTGTGCACCTGTCACTGCTACAATTCCCATCTTTTATTCCTCTTCTTCCCCTGTCTCATGCAAAAGTCTGAAGCTTTCTGTTGAGACATGCTTAAATGATGCTTTCCCATTTACTACATAGCGGACCAGATATTCGGTTCCGCCTCCGTCCTCCAGTACACGCAGTAGATAACGCCCCTCTGAATCTACGATACCGCGTACGATACGGGCGATTTTGGTTTCCGGTCTGCACGCTGTTTCCAACGGCGCAGCCAGCTTTACGCTCAGCTTATCGAGCCTCTTCTTAATCCGGAATTCTTCGAATTCCTGTTGCTGTTCGTGAATGACCGCATAGGAATTTTCCTCCAGTTGCTTGGAATAAAACAATTTTAATACCTGCTTCTTTTCCTGATAACCGGCTACTACTCCGTACGCTTTTTTGAGAGAAACGGCTACAATTGAAGTAAGCCCCGGAAGGTGCCCTTCAAAGGTCAGCATTTCGATGAATCCTTTCGGACTTATCTCCGGAATCATCGGTGCTTCCACCTCCGGAAAGGTCTCGGACAGTTCCTCATAACGTATTTCCAGTTTTACCGGTAAATACCCTGCCGCTGATACCTCCAGAACCATGTCATTTCTTCCCCGGTTCAGTAAAATATAAACCCCTTCATCCCGTTGCAGAAACGGTAGTACCTGCTCGGATGACTTGAAAATGACCTGCTTCTGTCCTACTCTTTTTCCTGTGGTCGTATCCACGAGACGGACAATTAAGTCCAGCTTGTAATGAATTTCAGCGTCTGCCACTTAGCCTTCCTGCCCCCTCTCTTTTCCCATAAGGTCAATCCCGAAGGATGCTTCACTGACACGAGGAGGTGATACAACCATTTCGCTGGACAGAAATACGGGTGCCGCCTTATAAAACAGGCTAATCTCATAGGGCTTATGAATCGCCTGCCACACCCTTGCCTTTTCCTCCAAACCGATCTTCGCCGGAGACAGGATAATCGGAGGTTCTGATGCATCCAACCAGGGCTGAAGCTCCTGTGGTCTTACCGAACTGTTGTCATTTACAATTTGTGCCACTTTGCCAATGATTTTTTGTATATCCGGTGCTTTTAATCCCATCTGGGAAGAACCGTTGATAAATACCATATAATACAAGCTATATGGTCTTGGCGGCTGTACTAACTGTATCTTTCCCCTATCCACCACCGGTGGGCGGGCTACCTGTGACTCCTCCTTTATATCATACAGATAAAGACCAACTATATAATCCACATCCTGTGATGTCGGAGAAGATATTTCAATATTATTGGGGGAAGGAACCGGCTCAGGACACATTTTTTCTCTCAGCTTTTTTACAATATAAGCACTGACATCTGCAATAATTGTGTAATCTGCCATTTTATGCGCCTCCTTCCAATAAGCTATCGTAAATCTCTTTTGCAAGAGTTTCTACCTGAGGTGTCCCAACAACCCCATAGGCTGCTTTTTTAATATATTCTGCTTTCACCTCAAAAATCTGATTGCTGTCATTTCCGTCTATATACAGAGTGTCCATAAATCCCGGTGCCATCTTCAATGCTTTGCTGCTTCCTCCTGCCGCCTCATACTGCTTTTTCCCAAGCGTAAAGAGGTAATATTCTTTTGACTTTTGAAGTGTTACCGTGTTATGTCTGTCATCAAAAATGTATCGATAAGACATGGCTTTTCCAAGAGCCTGAAGTGACATGCAGGCATCCTTTTGACCTTTGTATTTCTGATACAGGAAAGGATTACTACCTTGCGCTGCCTGTTTCGCAAGCGAAGCTGCTACGGAAAGTGCTGCATCGCTTCCCTGCTTTTCGCCATACCATTCCACGGCGAGGATTGCTGCAGCCTGCTGGGCAGATGAGGCATCTGCAAAATCCGTTCCCAGTAAGTCTGCCAGAATCTCATTCAATAAATCTTCCAAAGCATCCCCGGTAATTTCTCCGTCTAATGTACTCTGTGCACTTTTGGCATTATCAAGCGCATCGGATAATGTCTCTCCCATAGATGCCACGTCAGCTTCGTCCAAACCGGTTGCATTGCTTAGAGCCTCTTGTACCTGCTCCAATGCATTTGCTCCTGCCTGTGGGTCAAGCTGCGCTGCTGCTCCCAATGCTGCAAGCTGGTTTTGCAAATCCGTGCCATTCACATCACCGGTTCCGTCTGCGCCTCTGATATCGGAAGACAGATTATCTGCCATTTGAGAAAGCTGTGCTGCTGCGCTGCTGTTACCCATACCTGCTCTTGCCTTCGCCTTATCAGCTTCACTGCTGTTGGGCGAAATCAAAATATCATTCAACCTTTTCAGAAGGTCGTCAATCTCCTTCTGCTTTGCTTCCATTTCTGCTGTCAGTCGTTTTGCTTCTGCCAGATTATTGTTATCTAATGCATCCTGTCTCTGCTTTCCCAGGATCTCCTTTTCTTTCTCCAGCTTTGACATTTCCGTATCATCCGAGGCATTTTTCACCTGCTCCGCATATTCTTTTCTAAGCCATGCCAGATGCTCCGCTACCGTTTCCTTCAGATAAGGCTCTGCCGCATCCTGCAAAACCAACAGCTCAAGCTGTGGCACTCCGTCAATCAACTGCAGCGTGTACTGCTGTGCCTGCTTATTCTCCATTCGCTGAAACTGTGCCTCCAGCATGGTCTGGTATTCCAATCGATCTGCATTGGCAATCGTTTTCTGCTCTGTCAGATACTTGGAAAGCACTGCCTGCGTAACTCCCTCTGACTGTGCCCTCACATAATCTGCGCTGGCACCTGCCCGCAAATCCTCCGCATATTTCTGGAAGGCGGCATCGACAAGGTCTGATGTCAGAGTCACCAGTTCTCTGTCTTGATTTGCAACCACTCCATCCAATATGTTTTGCAAATCACAAAGCATTTCCATAAGCTCATCACAGCCCGGAGTATCATTCGCCCTCGCTTTAACAATGAAATCCTGACTATATCGGTATTCTGCTTTTGCAGCAGTCGTATCTCCCGAATCGGTCATACGCTTTGCTTCATTAGCATTGATACTTTCTGCTACATTTTTTATACATTCCCCTACTGCTGCCACAATTTCGGAATTGACATCAAATTCCGGATATATATATTCAGGTTCCTCCTCAGTACCCACATTCCTCCTATTGCTTTCTCCCATACCGCTGGCATCATTTTCCAGTGTATCCAGATATTCCGAAAGCTTTGTTAAGGATAGTACTCTTCTCTCTGCGTCTACGGATGACATGATGTTTTCCGTCTTTTCCGTCCACATGGAAGGCTTTTCTCTGGAATACAAACCTCCTTTATAAGACTCCAATCCTATTAATGAGGTGTCACATTCTTTTGTCTGATCACTCCGGATATCCTTTTCAAAAAACGCCTGTATCATCTTGAGATAAATCTCATCCGATTCATTCTTATCGGTTTTTTCCTGCAAAATCTGATACTGTATTCTAAGAGGCTCCAGTTCCTCCAAAGCATTCAAATCATAGGGATTATTAATATCAAACACCGACACATTCTGTCCGTTACGAAGGTCTGTTGTAATTCCGTTTGCTCCTGTCATATGAGTGAATTCCAATGCTTCAATTACGCTTTTACTCACCGGATTACCCGATGAAGTAATATCTGCAATGGAAAGCGCCTCAGATATTTCAAACCACGCTCCATTTGCCAGCTCTGATTTGTAGTACATCTGATGCTGATTGAATTCATTTGCCGACTCTATGGCAACAGCATACAATTCATCTGTCAATCCATTGATATGTATCAGATGCGATCCGATTACCAATGTCGCCGCTTCAATTTGGGAATCCTGCATATGTACCGAGCGGGTACCTGACGCTTTTTCATTTTCCAGCGCTGCCCTTGCACTCATTCCGCTGATTCCGACTATGGCCGCTACCGCCAGCATACCAAACAAATGCACAATTTTATGCTGTTTTTTTGTTATTTTTGCTCTCTCCCGTAACCTTATTCCCATACTATTCTTCCTTTTTCCGAAGTGTCTGGTCTGAGCTTTGCAGCTGCGCTTCATAAAGTAAAGCTCCTTCTTTATCGTACAGACAAACGGTCAAATCCTCCAGGCTATTGCCTGCTGCCGATAAATAACTAAATTTATTTTTTATAGGACTCTTTGTCTCACTAATCAGATATGTTCCTTCTGCTGTTTTTATATTATAAAAGGCTGCAAGCTGATCTGCATTTGGTACAATCGCAATCTCCATCGTTCCTCTGGTATTTTTATATTCCAAATGATAAACACCCACGAGATTACTCTCTTTTGTTTCAACGCGATAGCTCTTTATTATCAGCTTATCGGAATAAACAGTAGGATCAATATCGCAGTCATCTATAAAGGTTCCCCCATCATATAACCGGATATATACTCTGTTTACATCCTGTATGTCCAATCCAAGATGCCGGATTGTTTTTTCCACCGGAGTACGTCCTCCAAGCTGCACACCATCTATCCAGAGTTCATAATCCGACACGGTTAAGTCAAAATCCTCCGGAACCGAAAGTCCCAACTCAAAAACATTGTTTTCTACCATAGGATGAATAAAATAATAGATACCATCACCTTTTTCCGCATCTATTACAACATAACTCTGCCCGCCCTCTGCTGCGGACAGCTCTATGGACTCTCCCTTCATATAAGCAGAAAGTGCACCACAGGTCAGTCGGTCAAAGGAATACAGGATTTCACTGTAAGCTGCCTTTGCGTCTAAGTAATCCATCTGGAGTTCTTCGTATTCCTCCTGTACCTGAGAATACTCCTCATAGGTCATCTCTCCGATACTGTTAAAAATCACCGCACTCTTCAGTTCTTTTTCTTTTTTCTGCAACTCCTTTGCTAAGGACTGACAGGAATTCTGTGCAGAAATACAATTTTCATAATAATCTTCTACGGAGGCTGTCAGCTCCTTTTTCATTGCCTGCTCTTCTTCATACAAGCCCTGATATTCGATTGCCGATTCATACAGTGCATAAGGTTCGTCCTCTACGTAGCGGACACCGTCAACGGCTCCCTTAAACCATTCCTTCGGAATTTTGATAAAGAGAATTCTCCTTTTTCCTTCCCAGGGCTGATCCACAGCAGTCAGCAGTTCATTGTATTTCAGCTTAAATGCTGCTGTTTCCAGTCTTTCCCCTTTTTTTGCCTGATTGATAAAGCTGTCAATCATACGCATTTTGCTACCGTATCGACTCTCCATCAGGCTATAGTTTGTATTTAATTGCAAAAGACCGTTTGCGGTTGCCTGCTTCGCCTGATAATAGGCATTATCATGCTCCAGTGTATAGGCAATCAGATCATCCTCTATCTCCCGATTCAGAGCTGCCGATGTAAACGGACTCTGAAACTCATAGGAAGTAGACACATCAATTCCGATTAAGTTTCCAAGCTTCTTTTTCTGAGCCTCAAAGTTACGTTTATCTGCAGCAAGCGTAGAATTTAAGTTGTCCAGCTTCTTTTCCAAAGCATCTATATCTGCCTGATTGGCAAGTCCCTGCCTGAGCCGGATTCTGTTTTTATCCAACGTCTTCTGATAAGAAGCAATCCGCTTCTCATTGTAGGAAATCTTTTCCTGTAATACATATACCTTTACAAAGGAAAGCGACACATCCTCATATGCCGTGTATACATAATCTGCAATGCTATGATTCAGTGCATCAATCTGAGACTGTAGCTCCATAGGCTTGTAGGTATATTCAAACTGATCCGGTAAATCCGGCTTTTCCGGAAACTTAAAATTTAAAATCGGTGACCAGCGAAAGGTTCTCTGATTTTTTTCTTTTTCTCTTATGGAGCGTACCGACTGTATATATTGGGAATTAGCCAATGCCAATTTATTTTTCAGTTCCGAATAATCCGTGCTCGTGGAAAGAGCCATACCCTTTGCCGTTTCCACCGCTAGCTTTTTGCTTGCTGCCTGCACCTGCGGCATGGGCAATGTGCCTGCGAGAACACTGCAAAGAAGAAGCATCGAAAGCAGTCTGCCTATTATTTTGCAATTATATCTTTCACATGCCTTCACGAACAGCCTCTCCTTTCTCCTTTTCTTCTCAGACATTTTGTAATGTTACTGTTCTAATGCATACATAAAGAAGCTACCATCTCTATCCGGTGCAATAAAGGTATAGGTCACATCCTCTGCCTGAAATACATACAGATAAACCAACGTATCGGTTGGATAAGACTCAACCTCCCATACCTCATCAAAGGGTTTGCTTGCTTCTATCGTAATTTCCATCGGAATCTCTCTGCCCTTTTTCTGCAGCCATTCAATTCCTACTGCTTCCGGGAAGGTAATATAACTGTTTCCCTCAAAAACCGGATTTCCCATTACGGAACGCAGCTCATCCACAGTAGAAATACGATAATCACCATATACAAATTCATCTTTTCCTACATAAATCATTGATGCTTTAATGTCATCCTCAAGACTGGTATTCTCTGTCGCTGCCACATAAAATGCATCAATGTCATCCATAATAACCGCCCAGTCCGTTTCGTCCTGATATATCAGATTTTTTCCGGTATAAAGCTCTGCAATCTCCGAAGCCGTTTTACCAAGCAACTGCGTATATACCAGCTCGCCATTATGAAAATTCCCTTTAAATACCTCTGTGTCCGATGCATCATACAAGGCTCCTTCGCCTTCGTAAACTCCTTTGGAAAACTGTCCCGCATACTGCTTTGTTCCATTCTCCCGATAGAGCTTTCCTTCACCTTCAAAGATATTATCTTGAAATTCTCCCTCATACTGTACCTGACCAATGGGATAATACAGGGTTCCCTGACCGTTATATCTGTTGCGCTCAAAATTTCCTTTGTATACCAGCGCCCCCTCTTTATCAAAAAGCTGTCCCTGTCCTGTCACATAACCCTTCTCTACATTTCCTTCATAGGCAATGTAACCCGCTTTTGCTTTGATTTTTACATTTCCTTTTGCAAATCGTAACGGTATCGAATTGTAATTATAAATTTTTTGACCGCTTCCCATACCTTCTTTAATATTCACCACCGGATTCACCCATACGAAATAGTATAAGCAAAAAATTCCGGCAACAATTACCGCAGCCCACGCAAGTCTTCTACTGATCAGATATCCCAAAAACGGATAGTAATCATCTTTATTTCTTGGCTTAACCTGAAAAATATTACTTAATGCACTCCTGATTTTCGTCAGGATATTGGCTTTAATAAAATTCCAACTCGTCCAATACCGGAATCGGGTCCACAGCGGTGTTATTTTTGCTTTTATGGTACTGAGCAATACTGACAACAGATTATTCATGCTTTATTCTCCCGCTACCTTTCACATTACTCTCTTAATCGGAAAAAAGAGCACATGAAATGTCTTTTCCGCAATCTGTATTCAGGCACTTCTCACACAGGAAAAGATACCCTTTTGCCAACTCATCATCAGGGCACTCTTTCAAAACCTCCGTAAAAAGATTTCTTCCCAAATAATAGTCTCCCTGATAGAAGAGGTTCAAAGCCCTCTCAAATTTTTCCTTTGTATCCAGTCTTCTCTGTCTCTCCTTAGCCGGACAGGCATCCAAGATTTCATACAGCTTAAAGGTGTAACCATCCTCCTCCAGATAACCGATATATCTGCCTGAGGTCTCTTTTGCAATCAATTCATAAACCGCATCGGTCACTGCCATACGAATTCCTGCACCGCGAAAACGTTCTACATATCTTTCCAATCGCTTCATTTCTTTTGAAAGCAGGTAGGTAAATGCCTGCTCCTCATTACCGGCTACACCGTAAACAAATTCTGTTCTGTGAAGCAATACAAAAAATTGTTCGTTGCGGTTCCCTTCCTGTCTCATGGCAATATCAATGCCAAAATGGAGAGCCTTTCTTGTTTCTTCCTGAAACAAAATCTGAAGTGTTGTCAAATCACTGTTATCAGAAAGTAAAATTCCTCCATACTCCTTCTGCTTTTCTCCAAGCTCCTCGTATTCCCGGCTCATCTTTCTTAAATATTCCAGCTCACCCAGCGTTTCATCTTCCGGATAAGCGACAAAGGCAAGTGTCCCGGTAATGCGAACTCTATCGTTTGCTTCCACTTCAAGAATGGATTGTCTTCCAAGAATCTTTTCAATCTGCTTTGGTGCAAACCGATAATAGCTCTGCAAGACTCTGTATTTCATGTAATTCATTCGTGCAACATCGGTTGCAATCTGACTGAGACTGTTTTTCAATCCCCGTATTTCATTGCTCTCAATCCAAAAGCTATCCACACTGTCCTGTAACGAATCCCAATCCTCTTTTCCCTCTGCCACATGAGCCGCAATTGTCACAAGGCCACGAAGCTGACGCCCCTGTAAAAAAATTACCGCTGCAAGGAAAATGGTACCGATTAATACAAAGATACCGCCGTAAACAATATACTCCTTTTGCATCTGTGCCAAAGCAACCCGTAACGGCTCAAGAGGAATCTCTGTCAAAAAAACATATTGCGGAGAGACGATTCCGCCACCTGTATACACAAGTACTCCTGTTCCGTTCTCCGTTTCCTCATACAGTGCTGTTCCCAGTCGTATTGCTTTATCTGCCAGCTTTTCCACATATGTAAGACATTCTTTTTCCGTCATATACCCTTCACGATTCTGTCGGTATACCCTTGCAGAATAGCTGCCTTCGGAAATCCTCTCATAGACAGCTGCCGTCAGATACCGCACCTCTGTTTCCTCCACAATTGTAACCGGAAGGCTTCGTTCTAACAGTGCCTGCAAATCATCTCCCGTTTTCTGCCAGACAGTATTTGAGCTTTCTGTCATCGTATTATTTTCTATGTCACGGGCATATTCTCTCGCATCATTAATATAAATGCCAAACAGTCCGAAATACTGTTCCTTCATAAAATTCTGCGCCTTGGAAAGTCCCATAACCGCCACTGCACTCACTGCAAGAATGAGCAAAAATTCCATAACTGCAAATCTCTGCAATGACAACGAATGGCTGAAAATCATGATAACTAATGCCAATAATATGATTGCAATTCCAACTATCAGTAATTGTGTCATTTCAAGTTCCTCTATTTCGTCAAAGATTCTGTTCCAATCTGCTTAAAGGTATTAAAAAACACTCTTAGAAAGGGAATATCTCCCCATATGGCACTTGATAAAAACATAATCAGCACAAGTACCATCATCACTAAAGATACAAGCAGCAAAAAGCGTATTACAGAGGTCTGATTACGTTGCCAGAAGCTTTTTATTCTGTTTTTAATGCTTCTTTTCCCAATGCTTGTTTTTGACAGGCGGATATCCTTGTATAGTTCCCGAAAATCCCGATAGCTTTGCTTTGGAATTTTTTTCAGCAAAAGCTGGTAACTGACATTTTTCTTTGTCATTTTCTCCTGCAAAAGCTCCCGCACGCGAATGGCGCATTGCATAGCACATTCCTTCTGTCCGCTGTTTTCATTTAGGTCAGACAGATCCAGACAATAGCCCAGTACAATGCTGTTATCCTTAAGCAAGTGAATCTGTCCCTGTTTCAGTACAAGCTCTAAAAGCGGATACGGAAGCGAGGATGACATACACTGCAAAAGCAGACTTAAACATATATCCTCACACAAAGAAAGGGGAATCGCCTTTGCCATATAAAAATCTGACAGCTTTCTTTCTTTTATATAAGGAAATACCATACAATAGTGATTGTTGCTGGTAAACATATCCAGACAACACTCCATACTCTGCTCTGAGCTTCTGATAATGCGCAACAGCTTCTTGACCACTTCATGATCCTTTACCGCCACCAGAGTGTAATACCCGCCTCTGTTCCCGGATATCTCCTCACAAATCATTATATCGTTTGTTTCGCCCCGAAATACGTCCATGACACTACGCAGTGTCAGATGGTCTGACTGGTATATCATAGATACCCCCTCTTATTTCTTGTCCTACTCTGCTTCTATCATCTTTTTCTTTACAATTGCATAAGCATAGGTACAAATTAACGGCTTATCCATGCAATAAATCTTAATTTCGTATACGCCTTCCTTAGCCGGTGCCGTATAAATACCATCGGCCGTAATTTCACCGCTGCCCGGCTCCGTCAATTCATATGCCACCGAACACGGTTTCATATTATTGTATTTCACCTGGAAGAAATA
>JAZNIP010000285.1:0-2401 GCA_045577575.1 Lachnospiraceae bacterium
ACATGGCTACGATCCGACTTCCTTTTGCGCTCTTTCCTCGTTAATCATCTGTGCCTCTTCATAAATATCTTCTACATTTTCCTGAATTACGGTAGCTGTCTTCATGACACATTCCTTTGCACGAAGCGCTGCTGCCGTACAGCTCGTATAAACCTTTTTCGCATCCTTACTGGACAGAATCTTTATGCCTGCGGTTCCAAACAGAACACCTGTAGCAAAAATTCCTGCCTTTCCCATATCTATTTTCTTAATACATTCCAAACATTTTAACATATCCGTTCCTCCTGTCTTTTTCTTTTGCAAACAACATTATTGTTTAACTTTTATTATACTTTAGTACCAGATCGAATTCTATTTCTTTTCTCTTATTGACAAATTTTCTCAACAAAAAGAGTCCGCTTGCGGACTCTCGCGCCGAGCGCGGTCGCGACAGCGACATCTTCCTTATACGCGCAAGTGCGCATCCTTTGCCATTATCGACATATGTCATATATAAATTCCGCATTGCGACTCATTGCCTCATATGCGGTTTTAAACGGTGACATCTGAAATACATGCCACATCCCCTTAAACCTGTCCAGTCTTACGGATACATTCGCCTTTACCATTTTCTTATGAAGCTCCAGTGCATCACTTAACAATATTTCATTATCACCGACCTGTATATAGGTGGGTGGAAAGCCTGAAAAATCTCCATATAACGGTGATAAGTAAGGGTCCTTAAGTGCTGCTGCCGTTTTTTCCGTTCCGGTATAAGCAAAAATCATCCGGTCCAGATACTCCGCATCCAAAACCGGGTCTACCTCCGCGCGTGAGCGATGGGTTTTCCCCTGACAGGTCAAATCCGTCCACGGTGACATAAGTACAAGCCCTCTCGGCAGGAGTCTCTGTTCTTCTCGCAGGCGAAGCGTCAATGCAAGTGCCAGATTACCTCCTGCTGAATCTCCCGCCACGATAATATCCCTCGCTCCATAACCGAGCAGCATCAGATAATCCCACACAGTCACCGCATCCTCCAACGCTGCGGGATACGGGTATTCCGGTGCCAATCGATAATCAAAGCTCAGCACATCCATAGAAGTCGTATCCGCCAGCTTGGAGGTTAATGCCCTGCCATACAGGCTGCTCCCGGTGGAGTAACCGCCTCCGTGACAATACAAAATAACATATTTTTTCATATGAGCCCGATTAACCCGAACCCACTCTCCATGTATGCCGTTCATCTCCAGCTCCGTATAGCTTATTTCCTTGCTGCCGCCCAACAACGCTCCGATATAGTCCTGTGACTGACGGTGCTTTTCAATATCCGTATTTTCCACCAAACCGTGTACTCTTTTCACTAACTGCATCAGATTCTGATTTTTCTTATCGATAAATGCCATTTTTTCTCTCCCGTGCTCTTACTATCCCACATTAAAAATGCAATCTGCGACGCACTGCATTGCGAAGCCTTCTAAGTGACAATAGCGTAATGAGTGTAATATCCAAAATCACACAGACCGTCAGTACCACAGCTGACCATACCAACCGTATCTGCTGCTGCAAAAACAGGTCTATCAGCAGCTCCAGTCCCAGACACAGTACTGCCGTGCAGGATATAAAATACAGCAGGCAAGTCAAAAAAGTGACCGGCAGTCTGCGAATGCAAAGCACAAAAATCTCAAATATCACAACAACGAGCACTGTAATCGGCAATGCAAGCCGCCAGAACCACGCATCATTTCCGGTTACCAATGTCAGCAGATATAAATAAATACCTACCGACATCCCATCAAGCAACAGGGCTATATACGGGGATATCTCACGATAGATTACAAGCGGAATAAAAAACACCCACAAAATAATGCATGCTCCGATTATCAGAAGAGACCAGGCAGAGTTCTTAAAAACAAGCAGATTCAAAACACCGCAGGTCAGTCCGATTGCAACAAGCACAACCGAAAGTAAAATTGCAAAATCCTTTTTCTTAACCCGTTCCACCTGTCCCTTTTCCCGTGGAAACGGAGATTCCGTCTGCTTTTTCTGCAATTCATTTGGATTTAACACCTTTGTATTACAAAGTGGACAGGTTTTCAGGGATGCTTCCAGCTCTACACCGCAATTTACACAATAAGACATTGTTTCACTCCTCCCTGTTACTTTCAATTTTTACATGAATTCCGTCCTGCACCAGCTTACGGAAAAAAAATCGTTCTACATCTGTCTCCGCAATACTACTGGCAAAATTAATGGTCAGCACATCCTCAAAGCTGATAATGGCACAATTGGTTCTGCTGGAAAAGGGCTGCCCCATATAAATATCGAACCGTTCAATATAGGGCTTCATTCCCTCCGGCACCGGCAACACTCCCATATTGGTCAGTCCTGCGGAAGAATTGCGGTAAGTCGGTTCGTAGCCATG
>JAZNIP010000286.1:0-4921 GCA_045577575.1 Lachnospiraceae bacterium
CCATGAGGAAGTGCGGTTCCGGTATGGGTAATCGCCATACCTGCCACCATAGAAGCATGCAACATCTTCTCATAGTCCTCGTCTGTCACTACATCATTTTTCAGATTTTCTTTGTACTGCGCCCACATTCTCAGTCCCTCCGCACTGTAAATGCGGTTTAATTCATTTGTATTGGTGTTCAAATAGCTTTCCAACAGATGTGCGAGAGCATCCACGCAGGTATTTACAAGGCCTGTCCGCGACATGGTCTTTAAATACTTTGCATCCATCAACGCCAGCTTTGGATAAATCTTGTGGCTGATGCTCTGTTTGGTTTTCTGTTTATGTAAGGTCAAAATCGAATACGGTGTCACCTCAGAGCCTGTTCCGCAGGTGGTAGGCACACATACTACCGGAAGATATGGTAACGGGTTGGCTTCATAAAGCACTTCCTCTGTTTTATCCGGATTTGCAATCATCAGAGCAATGGCTTTGGAAGCATCAAGGGGTGAACCACCACCGATACCGATGACAAAATCCACTTTTTCCTCCAATCCAAATGCTCTTGCTTTCATAATCGTCTCTACAGACGGATTTTCTTCTATCTCATTAAAATGTACATACTCTGTTTTTTCTGCCTCCAAAGCAGCAAGTACATCCGCAAGAGAACCATTTGCCTCAGCAGAATGCTTTCCCGTTACTATCAGAGCCTTCTTACCATAGGAAGCAAGCTCTTTTCCGTGATTTTTCACACAATTGTTTTCACTGTAAACCTTTGTCGGCATAAATAATAACATCTTTCATTCCTCCTGATTCTCTTATATCATTTTGTGCATATTGTTTTTGCACCATTTTTACCATGATAGTACAATTTTTACATTTCTTCAACTTTATTCTGCGAGTTCTTCAATACTCTTGATGTCGTCAATTCGAATGAGCTTCGTAACCGTTCCCTTTTTCTTTGCATCATATACTACCTTTACCCATTCCTCATCCGCATCTACGATTTCACAAAGCATTTCTGTTGCAGATGTAAATACCTCAAGGTCTGCGGGCTTTATTTTGCATTTCTTTCCAATCATAGCCGTTATTATTTTTGACATTTCACTCACTCCTCCTGTCTGTGACTCCAGTTTTTTTACTTTTCTCTCCAATTTTTTCACTCTTTCCGGATATCCCCCATAAAAAATAAGGAAAAATACCAGCCATATCCATCCTATCCAATCCATACTTCCTTAACCTCCAATCATCACACCGATATTACCATGCAACCATATGCGAATAAGACCGCATATGACCAAATGCGCCGGATAATATAGGTAAAAGAACCACTTCATGCCCTTCCATTTCCCACGCTCACCATTATAATTTCGAATAAACGGTACACAAATAATAACAAATAACTGAATGACGCCATACACCTTATCAACAAACAGGAAATATACAAGCGAATAAAAGAATACATACACCATCATTTCCCGTACCTGTAGCCTTAAATTACCCCGATACTGATAAATGCCCACAATCGCCAGCACGGCAATACAACTCCAATCCGAGCAGAAGGTAATCAGACAAATACCTATCATAATAAATACCTGCTGCCACTTTTTGAAAGAAAAACGCTTTTCATCCGTAAGTGCAATGGCTACGACACCCCATGCAAGCGGCCAAATCACGCTTGTCTGATTGAAAACGCTCGTCTGAAAGGGAATAAACGGAATTCCGAATGCAAAATTATAGGCAAAATGCGAAATCACCGCAAACAAAAACAGCCTTCCGATATATTTTTTCAAATTTCTTGTATAATGATAGCCTTCTGCAATCATAAACCACATGGTAGGTGCGGTCAGACGCCCGATAATATGTAGACCGAGAATCCACCAGTCCTTTGGATAGCCCGGAAACACCACACAGGTCAAATGATCAATGGTCATGGCTATAATGGCAAACAGCTTTAACTGATTGGAATTAACTCCATTGCCAAAAAAGTATTTCTTTTGTACCTTACCCTCTTGTTCCATCTTAAACTCCCTTTTTTCCCATACTCTCCATAATCCAATCAAGCTCGTTTTCATCCAATGACGTAATGCTCCCCACTTCCGACCAATGCGTCCTGCATCCGCATTCGTTTAAGAGGACACATTGCGGTACATAGCCGAGGCGTCTCGCTTTCCAACCGCCTGCAATTAAATTTAAGATACAGGAAACCCCAACTACGCCGGTCTTTCTGCCGATAGGTGCCTGTCTTTTTTCCATTTCAGAACCATGATATAGAATTCTCACATGCGGATACCGCTTTGACATCCTGTTTATCTGACAGTTTTCCATGCAATCCTGACAGATATAACCATCACTACTTCCTACAGCCTTACAAAAGCTCCCATTTTGAGCCATACAGCCCGGCAAAAAAATATAAGTCTTCTCACAGGTAAGAAACGCTTCCCGATAGCATCGGTTCAGCATCTGCGCTCCTATCATATTGACATAGTAACAGCTTTTATCCCGTAAGATAAACGCGGCATCCTGTCTGCTTTCCCATACATGCATGTTTTTATTCCGATATTCCTCCAACTGCGGCAGATATCGTTCCAAATGCTGTCCGCCCAGTTTATCAATCCACTCTACGACAATATGAATCCGACTCCACATATCCTGCCATACCGGCTCTGTTAAGTTTTCAAAAAAGTGCATCCAATTTTTAAATTTTAACAGTTCTTCCCGAAACTCACCGGATGCTTCCATAAAAGCAATGCTCTCAGTCAGCTCTGCATAGGTCACCCTCTGTAAATCATATCCATCCGATGTTTTCATGTGGAAAATCCATCTATGCAAAATTGCAAAATTAAGCAACTCAATCCCGCATTCAACACTTGTTACAGAAATTTTCATCGGATGCTCTGACAAGTATGACGCATATGTCATAATATATTGTTCCAGGACCGACATCTGTTCCTGCAAGCATTCTGCAAGCTGCCTTGTAATCTTATAATAAGTTTGCGCACTGTCTTTTTCCCGTAGCTCATATAGTTTCATAATATGTCAAGCCTCATCCCTACACCCACCTCTGTAACAGGCAGGCTTTTCATCATTTCTGCCTTTACCGTAAGAGATACACAGTGGCATGGATAGAACTGCTTAATATTACAGCCTTCCAGATAAGCAATGGTTTTTCTCGTCTGTTCATCCACCTCAAACAAATGAAAGCCGCCAAGTACGCCGATTATCCTATCTTCGCTACAAACCTGCTTTGCATAAGAAATGATATTGCAAATACCGCTGTGAGAACATCCGGTAATGATAAAAAGGCCTTCCTTTGTCTGATAGGCAAGTGCAGTATCATCCATTATATAATCAGGCTCCTGCACTCCCCCTCTCCTTTGAACCCCAATGGGCTGCTTTGCTTCGAACTCATTATTCCTCGGAATCTCACCCAGATACCATAAATTGGTGGTAATTCGATATGGTTCACGCTTAAGATGACAGTTTGCCATGGCCACTATCTCCTGCCCCGAAAATGGTGCGCCTATGTATTCATCCTCATAATATTTCGGCAGAAAGCAGTCCGGGTGTGCCAATAGCTCCACCCGGGAAATATCCTGTTTTTCTGCCAAAAACTTCAATCCTCTTGTGTGGTCATTATGACCATGAGAAAGTACAATATGAGTCAAAGTACGTAAATCAATTCCCATTGATTCTGCATTTTTCAAAAAAATATCCGAATACCCGGTATCCAGCAAAAGGCGCGCTTTTTCGTCCTCTATATAATAGCTGACTGCCGGCTCACCTAAGTAATACCGGTCTATGTATGTATTGTTATCTACTAGTACGGTTAGCCTCATAGTACCTCCTCTATTATATCTCACACTAATCGTTTACTTGCCTTCCAATGCCCACTGTCTACACCTCTCCAGCTTGGGAAGCGGGTCATAGCCAAACTCTTTTCCCATATTGGAAAGCATCTCACAAGGAAAGTCCTTACATTCTCCGCAATGATTGAGCGACCTGCTTTCACAGCAGTTCTTTGTCCGGCAGTCTCCACCCCAGAACGGCTTCTCCATCACAAGGCAGCCTCTACAGATTCCTTTTTCTCTTCTTTCGCATTCTCCACATGCAACTCCACATCTTGATTCAAACATAGTTCCTTCATCCTTTCTTTTGCTATTTTGCAAGAAACCTTGCAAAAAATTCCTTTACATCTTATAAGATGCATCTTCCAAGCAAAAGATACGGACAAAACAATTTTTTTATATATTTTTTAATCCTCTAAAGCAGCTATCACTCTTTGAAACCATTCATCTCCCGGACGCTTTTCCGGCATATGCGAATATAAATATGAAATCTTTCCTCTGACCTTTTCATCAAACAAATAACCTTTTTGACGATAGTCAATGGTTTGTACCATATTTCTCATCTGCTGTATATTTTTCTCATGATTTTCCCGAAATGCAATCCACGCTTCACAGCTACACGGATTTTCTGAATGCAGTAAATTACAGTGATCCGCAAAAAAGAAATCCAAATTCATTCTGGCACGGTATAAAAGCCCCTTTAGAGCTCCCTTTGAAACCTCCAGCATCTCTGCTGCTTCCTGCGTTGTCATCCCAAACATATCTACTAGCGAAAATGCAATTCTCTGGGACAGTGTCAGTCTGCGCACCATCGCGTAGAAGCAACCGTTTTGTAATTCTCTGACCGTTTCCTTTACCAGCACAGCCTCCTCCGGTACATTCTCATATGCTGTCAGCATATCTCCTTCCTGCTCCAGCAGAGTCATATCTTCTACATAAATGAGGTGTTCATCCTTCTTTCTGCAATTCATTAAAAATTGATGGTAGCAAATGGTCCTCAGCCATTTTTTCAGAGCAGCTTCTTCTTTTAACTGCTCCATATGCTTCCACGCCTGTATGAAGGTTTCCTGTGCCAAATCCTCCGCCTGTTGCGG
>JAZNIP010000287.1:0-9386 GCA_045577575.1 Lachnospiraceae bacterium
CCTGACCAAGCTGCATCGCCAAAAGCGGTGTCAGCTCTTCATTTGCCACACCTCTTACTCCATCTGTACCAAATAATCTGCTCATCCTTTTACCCTCTATTCCTTATTTTTATTCTCTTCATCCTCATTCTGTACAACCACTGTCAGCGGAAGCTCTTCACTTTGATAGATTCCCTCCGGCAGAACAAGCTGCAAATTCATCATATGCTCGCCGATAGCAAGCTCCTGCAAGGAATGCTTCTCCATGTAAGCAGCCACATCAACCTGTGCAATAATTACCGCATCTTCCAGCCCTTCCATCGCCGTTGGCAGCCCCTTAACCTTTAATACAAGCTCTTCCTCTTCTATTTCACCAAGCTCACATACTAAGCCCTCCGGCACTCCACTGACAATGATATCGCCAGGTACAACGGTAACCTCTGATGTAATTTCCTTCTGAATATTGACCGTTACATCTACTTTTCCATCAAAGTCATTTTCCGCAATCGTAATGCCTTCCGGCAAATATTTCTTTAACTCAACAGTTGCCGTTAAATTACGACTTAATCCCGCTACATTCAGCACCGTATTCGGTATTTCTATCTGTGAAATATTCTTGATGGCATTTCCTTTTCCTGCAACCAACACCGTCGAAGGTGTACTCTCGATTTCTCCTGTTAACGCATACCCCTCAGCAGGTACTCCTGACACCGAGAACAACAACGGCACCCGCTTCGTCTGTAGTATTTCAATGTTTACCTTAACCTGATCTAAGCTCTTTTTCAAATTCTTATCCTCAATCAGATTATTTTCCGCATCATACAGACGCACCGATGCATCTGTTCGGATATCCTGCGACAAACCTGCCACATCCACCGACACTTCAGCACGTTCCACCTTGCTCACAAGCGACTCCGGTCCTGACAGACTCACCAGATTTTGATCGGAGCTTACGCTTCCGAGAATAAATCCCTCTGCCGGTTCTCCCATTGCAACTGTCGTAATCAAAAACTGTTCTCTCTTCATATCCTCAATGCTAATCAGCATGTTTTCGGTCGAAGAGCTGATATTTTCCAGCTTATCATTATATTTATTGGTGGCAAGTTTTATGCGCACCATCGTATCCATAAAATTTATTTCCTGCATGTCGGCTGTAGCAATGATATTTTCTTTACCAAGCGTATCAAGAATACTTCTCTTTGCCCAAACCGTAACATCAATCACATCAGTCTCATCCAGAATCTCATAAACCTTTCCCTGACCCGTTACGGCATCTGCATTTAATATCTCTACCGGAACGTTACGGAATATGGTCTTGTCTACCGGGTCATTAATATTTACTACAATAAACCATATAATAACGGAAAATAAGACTGCCAGAATTTTCAGGCCCAGATTAGTTGTCAACTTCTTTTTCATTCTTTGACCTTCCCTTCCACAATCTTCGTTTTTTCTCTTCTATCGGCTTGTTTTGAATCAGACGCAGCTTTCCTCGCAGTTCCTCCGTATCCAGATTGCGGTAAAGCTGTCCTTCATATGCAACACTCACATGTCCTGTTTCTTCGGATACAACAATCGTAAGCGAATCTGTCACTTCTGAAATACCTACACCTGCCCGGTGGCGTGTTCCCAGCTCCTTACTCAACCCCATATTATCCGAAAGCGGCAAATAGCAGGTTGCAGAAATGATTCGATTTCCTCTTACAATAATTGCTCCATCGTGAAGCGGTGTATTATGTTCAAATATATTGATCAGCAGCTGACTCGTCAAAAGTGCATCCACTTCAATTCCCGTTCTTTCATATTCACCAAGCGACTGATTCTGCTCGATTACAATCAAGGCTCCCGTTCTGGCTCTTCCCATCTCAAAGCATGCTTTTACAAGCTCCTGCATTGTTTTATCGGAAAATCGCCCTCCCGAATCCTTTCCATTCTCAAACGACACAAGCGATGCAAAAAGATTTGTCCTGCCAAGCTGCTCCAATGCCCTGCGCAGCTCCGGCTGCAGCACAACTACCGTTGCAATCACAGCAAGGCTCAACACATTTTCCGCTATCCATAAAATAGTAGTCATATTGAATATGGCAGCAACCAAAATAAACGCCATAATTACAATAATACCCTTCAGCAAAGCCCATGCACGGGTATTTTTAATCCACAAAATAATCTGGTACACCAAAAAGGAGATAATCGCAATCTCCACAATATCGGTCCACCTTATACTCGGCATATGAAGCCGATTCAAATATACCCCTGCATAATTTGCCAATTGACCCATTTTACTTCATCCCACTTTTATCGGTTTTCTTTATTACGCTACCAGCCGTGCGGGGTGGCTGCACAGCACTTTTTTTCTGAGAAGTAATCTTTTTTACAGTTTTAGCAGGCTTCGCTACCATAATTTTCGGCACTGCTTTTACATAATAATAATATTCATCATCCTCAAACTGGACATATTCTGTTCTGGAATAATCCACATTAAAAACAAAAAACTCCAGAAGTTTCAATATTACCATCGACAATACGGCACCCAAAATAATCGGTCCTATGGAAATATTGGTATCCAACATCAAATCACCCAACAAAAGAATCGCCACCGCCGCAACCGTTCCGGTTGTGATGGCAATCATCCAGGAATGATCCACACTCAACCTGCGAATTGTGTAAACGATTAACACAGTAACGGCATATGCAAATACCATAACCAACATTGTCTTATTATTTAAAAGTCCGTCCACTACATAACGATACTTCTGTATTGCATTTTCCGCATCCATAGAATTCAATGCAGAAACACTCTCTGATATATATTGCAAAATGCTGTAAATAATCACTCCACACCCTACGGATACCGCCGATGCCGGTGTTCCCACCAGACCTGCTGACACGGGTATGACAAACGGAATATTCATCCCACAGCATATCGGTGTCAAAAGCACCATGACCGTATCCTTTGGTGCAAACCGAAAATACAATAAAAACATAATCAGGAAAAGTGCCAATACAACAACCGCACATTCCAGAGAAAATGCATATAAATGCAGCAGAATAAAAGCTGCTGACACAAAAAGCATAAAGTTCATCGGCAAAAAGGAGCACAAAAGCGCAACTACAAGAACAACAGATATCCCGTTTAATCGACTCATATACCCCAGCTTTCCGTTAATCATCATAATCGTAATCAACGTCAAAAGAAATTTTGCTGCCGGTGTAATATAAATCTCATATTTCCCGTAAATTGCTTTCAGATACTCCTTCAAAACCAGCAAGTTAGTCATAATCTTTCCTCTCAGAAGCTGCCCTTATCTTCTCCTATCTTTTACTGTCTTCCGAATACATTTCCGACAATTTATGAAGATGGACATAGTATTTCTTCAGGCTTTTTTTCGCCCGATTATAACGATAGGAATATACGCAATACGAAATCAACGTATAAATCCCTGTAAAAATAACGTAGGCAAGCAGCAGCTGTTTCCCCGTTTCCAGAAGATCCACCTGATACATCTCCTTCATAACAACCTCAAAATCATAAAAGGTGAAGATGCACAGTACAATTACAAATGCTATCGTCGCACTGATAACAGACTTTAAAAGCTGCAGGCTGATATAATCGCTTCTGAAATAGTTGCCGATTGTCATATTATGTCTGCCCTCTTTTTCTTCATAAGCAGCCATCCTTGTCATCAGCTTAATCCGCTCTTCGTTCAGCATCTCCCCACCTCCTTACTTTTTACACAACGTAATACAGCATACCACATTTCCTCGTATCTGTAAAATTACAGGAAACGCATCTTTTCCTTTTCGGATCTCCGTTTCGGAGGCTCCGGCTTAGGCATCTCCGGTCTTCTAATGGAATTTTTCAGTGAATTCACCATTTCTACCTTGCATTTTTCACAGAATCTTCCTGTCTTAATCATGGCATCACAATTTTCGCAATTAATTCCGATTGGTGAATCATCTGCAAAAACCAGTCTTTCTTCACGAATCCACTGATGAATCTGCGAAGTTTCCACTTCACATACTTCCGAAATCTCAGGAATAGTCGCGCCTTTATTATCGCGGATATAATCCTTTACTTCCTGAAACTTTGCCTCTGCCTTTTCTTTGCACGCAGGACAAATCGGTACACCCAATACATAGTTAAAAATTCTGCCACATTTTCTGCAATTTCTTACGTCCATATGTCACCCTCCACTTTCATTCTCTTCCTATTGCAAGAGTAATAAAATAAATGTTTTCGATTCCGGCTTCCCGCAACACCGCTGCCACAGCATCCACCGTACTGCCTGTCGTATAAATATCGTCAATGATTATAATTGTACTTAATTTTACATCATTTCTGTCTATTTTAAAAGCCTTTTTCAAATTATTTTGACGCATCTGTCTGTTAAGTCGTTTTTGCGGAATCGTCTTTTTTATTCGTCTGATTATTTTGGTATCCACCGGAATGTTCAAATGCTTTCCCATCGTAACCGCAAGCAGCTCTGCCTGATTGTATCCACGACTTCGCTTTTTGGTTCGGTGAAGCGGTACCGGTATGAGAGCATCCGGTTTCCATCGCCGTACAATCTCCTCCATGTGAACTGCTAACAATTCTCCATATACCTCTGCATATTCCTGTCTGCCTTTATATTTAAAACGATACAGCGACCTGCGGATGGTTCTGTACTCATAGAGAGCCCTCCCCTGTTTATATTCATGACTGTATTCCGTACAGTCCGTACAATATTCTGCTCTTGTATCCTCTATTGGTTTTCCACATTTACAGCAATAAGGGGAATTTATACCTCTCAATTGTTCTGCACAAGTCGGACAGATTCTGTCACCAAGCGGCTGTACCCTGTCGCAAACCGGACATCTCCTCGGAAATATCAGTTCTAAAAGGATATTCCATAATTTCATTCTTACCGTTCATCTCGCGCAATTATCTCACAAATCCTGTCCGCAAGTCCGCTAAAGCGTTTTTGCTCGTTCTCGTTCATAATCATAGCTCTGATTGTTTCACTGCTTCCCAATATGGTCACGCAATCCCTCGCCCTTGTTACCCCCGTATAGAGCAGATTGCGGTTCATCAGCATTCTTGGTCCTCCCAACAGCGGCATAATTACCGCAGGGTATTCACTCCCCTGAGATTTATGAATTGTAACGGCATATGCCAGCTCCAGCTCATCCATATTGGCAAACGGATAGGTTACTCTCCTGTTTCCGTCAATTTCCACAACAATGCTTTGTGCATAATCATTAATTTCCAGAATCACTCCCATGTCACCATTAAACACACCAAGCCCTTTTTCCACCGGAATTCCATATCTGCTTACAATCTCCCATTCCAGTTGATAATTGTTTTTTGTCTGCATAACCTTATCGCCTTCCCGAAAAACGATATCGCCATGCGTATGCTCTCTCTTTTCTTTTTTGGGCGGATTCATATATTGCTGTAAAATTCGATTTAAAGCCTCCACACCCAGATTCCCTTTTCTCATCGGTGTGAGCACCTGTATTTCATACGGCTGTGCCTTTACATAACGCGGCAGCTTTTCCGTAATCAGTTGCACCATGTGCTTATATATAACCGCAGTATCATTTCTTTCTAAAAAGAAAAAATCCTTACTTTTATTATCCATACGGATTTGCTCGCCTTTATGAATCCGATGGGCATTCATTACAATATCACTTTCTCCTGCCTGACGAAATATTTTCTGTAGCATCACAACCGGAAAACATTTGCTGTCAATCAAATCCTTTAATACCTGCCCGGGACCTACACTCGGCAACTGATTGACATCTCCTACCATAATCAGTCTCGTTCCTACACTGACCGCTTTTAGAAGTGCCTGAAACAGGTGAATGTCTACCATTGACATTTCATCAATAATCAATACATCCGTTTCCAGCGGATTTTCTTCATTTTTTTCAAATGAAATTCGTTTCCTGTCATCATCTGCCAAACCGTTTAGCTCCAGCAGACGGTGAATAGTCTTCGCCTCATATCCTGTTGCTTCCGTCATACGTTTCGCAGCTCTCCCGGTAGGTGCTGCCAGATAAATATCCATACCTTCTTTTTCAAAATAATGAATTATGGTATTAATCGTAGTTGTCTTTCCCGTTCCCGGCCCGCCCGATAAGATCAAAAGCCCGTTTCGAATGCTTTCCAATACTGCTTTTCGCTGAAGCTCATCCAATGTCGTAGCCAGTTCCTCTTCCAAAGCCTTTATTTTAGTCAGCAGCATCGCCTCCTCTGCCGGAAGCATTTCCCCTCCTTCATTCAGAGAAACGTTTAAATCATGCAGCATTCTCGCACAATTAAGCTCTGCATAATAATAAGACATACTATATACAATCTGTGTTTCGTTCTTTTCTTTTAACACAAGTTTTTTGTCCATCATCAGATTCATAAGCTGCGGTTCTATCTGCTCCTCGCTAAGTCCCAGCAGTTCTGCTGCCCGCTCAAGTAAACCGGACTTCGGAAGATACGTATGCCCCTCTGTCGTCCCCTGTAACAGCGCATACAGAATCCCGCTTCGAATCCGATAATCAGAATCTGTATGTATCCCTATCTTTGCTGCAATTTCATCCGCCATTTTAAAGCCGACACCCGAAATGTCCTCCGCCAAAAGATAGGGATTTTCCTGCATCACTCCGTACAGCCTCAGTCCGTATGTCTGATAAATTTTAGCTGCTAAAGCATTTGAAATACCATATTTTTGCAAAAATATTAACGCTTCACGCATGCCTCTTTTTTCTTCCATTTGCATTCCGATTTCACGAGCAATCCGTTCGCTGATTCCTTTTACTTCGGAAAGCCGCTCCGGCTCTTCCTCCATTATCCGAAAGGTATCGGAACCGAATTTCTTAACAATCCTTGTTGCCAATGCTTCTCCGATTCCCTTAATGGCCCCTGAGCCAAGATACCTTTGTATACTTACCACATCATCCGGTTCCAATATTTTACAGGAGCTTGCTTTAAACTGTGTTCCGTACAAAGCATGCTCCGTATACTCTCCCGTGAGTTCAACCGTTTCTCCCGGACCAAGTCCTCGAAACATACCAACACAGGTTATTTCTTCCTCTTCCGAAACCACATTCATAACCGTATATCCGTTTTCTGCATTTTGGTAAATAATATGTTCCACATATCCCTTCAACGTTTCCATGCATCCGTCCTCACAAATCACAAACGGGGGCTGCTTAAAAAAGCAGCCCCCAGCTTTCATTTCATCCTTTTAGGCATTTGTTATTTTCATCTGTTCATAAAGCATCTGCGCCAATCCAATCTCGCCATTTTCCGTTGTCATAGATGCCATTTCCTGAATCATATTGTCTCGATAATAGTCCACCATCGTTCCCGTCGATTGAAAACTATAATCTGTTTCCGGAACCGTTTTCTGCATTTCCTTGAACATCTGCTCAATAAAGTATGCCTCAAACTGCTTACAGGCATCCATCAGCTGTTCATCATCCGTCCCTTTATTTTTTTCCTGCCAGTCCGCCTTCATTTTTTCCAGCTTATAGCTGTCAGACTGGGTTTTTACATAATCACCGTAAATAGAACTAAGTCCGCTAATGTCCATAAGTTACCTCCTATCACTCCGACCTGCAAGCAGTCAGCCTGCCAGCCACTGATTTTGCATGGCTTAGCGTTTCAAGTTGTTGGCCTGCTGAAGCATTTCGTCGGATGTAGTAATTGCTTTGGAGTTCATTTCGTATGCACGCTGTGCAACAATCATGTTTACCATCTCATCCACTACCTGTACATTGGAACGCTCTAAATAACCCTGTACAATCGTGCTCTTTTCCAAATTTGTACTTCTCGATTCATTAATCGGCTCTCCGCTGGCTGCAGTCTCTTTGTAATAGCTACCACCGATTTTTTCAAGACCGGTCGGATTATTAAACTGATACAATCCGATTGTAATACCAAGAGACTGAGGATTATTATCTGCATCCGGATAATAAAATTCACCCTCGTCCGAAATAGTCAGATTACTTGCTGTATATTTTTTATTAAATGTGATTTCTCTTCCCCTTGTATCTAACACCGCATAACCATCAGAAGTACAAAGTGTTAATCCGTCACTGTCATTTGTATTCAGGAAAAAATTACCGTTTCTTGTATAATAGGTTTCTCCGTCATCCCCCATAATTGCAAACAGACCTTTACCGCTAATAGCAAAGTCCGTTGTACTTTCAGAATCCTGAAAAGCACCCTGTCCGAAAATAGAACTGATGGAAGAATTTCGTACACCAAGTCCTACCTGCGCGCCTACCGGCTTCGGATCTCCGTTTGCGGTTGTCGTTCTCGTCTGCAATGTCTGATATAAGAGCGATTTAAACTGGGCAACCTCTGTTTTATATCCCGTCGTATTTACATTCGCAAGATTATTTGCTATCGTATCAATATTTGTCTGCTGCGCAACCATACCTGTAGCTGCTGACCATAATGATCTTACCATAGCGTTTCCTCCCTTTTATCTATCGGTTATTGTAATTTACCAAGCTGATTTACTGTTATCTGCAATGAGCTGTCATAGGTCTGTATCATCTTCTGATTTGTTTCATACGCTCTGGAAACATTAATCATCTCTACCATTTCCTTTACCACCTGAACGTTAGAGTGCTCCAGATAACCGGACAAAATTTTTCCTTCCGCATCCTTTTCCTCAGCACCCTCTACCGTCTGATAAAGATTTTCCCCATAATGCTCCAAATAGTTATAATCCTCAAAATCCGTAAGTCCTATCGTAGCGACCACCCTGCCATCCTGATGTATTGTACCATCATCATTGATGGAAGCTGCCTTCAACGGATTAATTTCAATCTGGTCTCCACGGTCATCCAATACAAAGTCACCGTCTTTTGTCACCAGATATCCTTCCTCTGTCAGAGTAAAACTTCCGTCACGGGTATATTTTGTCGAAGTTACCCCTGCCTTATTGGTAAACTCAATTGCGAAAAAACCAGGTCCTGTAATTGCCAGGTCATATGTATTTCCCGTTTCTTTTAACGGGCCTTCCGAATAATCGGTATAATTTTCGCCAATCTTAACCCCCATGCTCATAGCACCGATTCTGCGTGCCATATTCGGGCTCTCCGTCGTGTCCTTAATCTTATATGCAAACACATCGTGAAAGGACTGTGCCGTCGCTCCTTCTTTTTTATACCCCACCGTATTGCTGTTGGCAAGATTGTTTGTCAGGGTATCCATTCGATGCTGCTCATTCAGCATACCTGTATATGCGGTATATAGTCCCTTTAACATCCTGCTCCTCCTGTCATCTCTTCGTAATAAAATTTATCTAATTATCATCCCGATCTCCGGCAAGAAACTCTACATATTTACCTGTACCGATGGCTACTGCCGTCATCGGATCCTCTGCCGTCATCGTATTAATACCTGTCTTAGCTTC
>JAZNIP010000288.1:0-3059 GCA_045577575.1 Lachnospiraceae bacterium
CCTTTGTAAAACACAGCCGCCCCATCATTTGAAATAAAAATAATATCATTTTCTACCATATGGAACGCAAAGGGTCTGCCTTTTGGAGTATTATCTGCATTTGTCAGAAGGTAAAAGATTTTTGCTTCGTTTAAAAAGTTGCTCACTTTTGCTATTTTTTCGTTTGTCATAAAAATTTCTCCTTTCAACCATTCGGTTCAAAAAAATGTTGTAGTTCAATAATATATACTGTAAAATAAGGTGACAAGTACGTTTTTTTACAATACTTGGTATTTTTGAGAATACCGTAAGAGAAAGGATACTGGAAACAGAGATGAGTAAAGTGGAAGATGAGTTATATGGAATATGTCCGTTTGTGACAACACAAAAAATTTTACAAGGAAAATGGGCAATTCTCATATTATATCATGTGAGTAAAGGTCCGGTTCGATTTAATGAATTGTTGAGAAGGCTTCCCAAAATGACGCATGCAACTCTGGCGGCTCAGTTAAAGAATTTAGAAGCACAGGGACTTATCACAAGAAAGGAATATCCACAGATTCCTCCAAAGGTAGAATATTCATTAAGCAAAATAGGCAGTCATTTTTGTAAAGTACTTGATTGCATTGAAGTATGGGGACTGGAATATATTGAATTGTTAAAACAACAGAAACAATAGGAAACGGATGTTATTTTGTTGCTCTTACAGTTGGTCGGGTATATAATAAGAGCAAATTATCGGCAAAGGGTTGTGGTTGATTTGAGGAGGATGCACATGAAAAGGAGAAATGCGACAGGTAGCATTTTAATAGCATGTATAGCACTGCTTTCGATATCGCAGACGATATATGCAAAGCCGGTTTCCGAATCTGAGCCTTACGGGCAGCAGGAAGCTGCGGAGACATCACAGGAAGTGCTTCGAAATACTACATTTACAACAATGGAGCAGATGAATAAAATGCTTGGGGAAACGGAGGGCTCAAACTGGTCGGTATTGTATCTGACAGAGGTGGAGCAGGATTATTGGAATTTTAGTGCGCCCGGTGAGCAGGAAAAGCGCGAGCTGTCCATGAATCTGGTCAGCAATGCTTATCAGAATCTGGAAATGTTTCTGGATAACGGCTATTTACTGGATTATCAGGAGCTTTCCGCATATGCGGAGGATTATCTGGTCAGAAAGGGCGAAAAGGATGCCTATTATACCATATTGACCGAATGCCTGAAAAATCCGTATCTGTTAAATAAACCGGAGCCTGTTGTAACAGATTATACATATAACGGAAGAGACTATTCTAAGGTGTTTGATCCGGATTATTATTATGACAGCAATCCGGATTTGCAGCTATCCATTGGTTTTCATCCGCCCAGGCTGTTGCGGCATTTTGTAGAAAAAGGTATCACAGAGGGCAGGGCAGGAACGGCAGGATTTGATGCGGATGCTTATATTGCCTATACGGACGGACTGATTGCGCAGGAGCTTATGGGATTGCAGACATCCGGAGGCAATCCGGTTGTGGCAAAATACAGCTACAGCAGAGCCAATTATTATGGTAAGCTGTTGGGACATTATGACTATTCAGCACTATTTGGGCTTGAATCGGAAGAAAACATGTCGAATTCCAAAGAAAATGTGATAGACTGGTAGAAATTTTAAGGAAATATATGCTATACTGAATAGTGGACGAAAAAATGTGGACGATATTGTCTAAGAAAGGTTGTACCTGAAATGAAAAAATTAGAAGAGTATGTAAGAAGTATTCCGGATTTCCCGGAGGAAGGAATTATTTTTCGTGATGTAACAAGCGTGTTACAGGATGCGGACGGACTTCATCTTGCAATCGATACGATGCAGGATTTAATTAAAGATTTGGAATACGATGTAATTGTTGGACCGGAATCCAGAGGTTTTATTTTCGGAATGCCGATTGCATATAACAATAGAAAGCCTTTTGTTTTAATTAGAAAAAAAGGAAAGCTTCCATGCGAAACCGTATCCATGGACTATGATTTGGAATATGGTAAAGCAACGATTGAAATGCACAAGGACTCCATTCAGAAGGGACAGAAGGTGCTGATTGTAGATGACCTGATTGCAACAGGTGGCACGACAGAGGCGATGATTCACCTGATCGAGTCTCTTGGCGGTGAGGTTGTCGGTGTTGTTGTTATGATGGAGCTGGCAGGCTTAAACGGAAGAGAGAAAATTAAGGATTACAGATTGGAAGCAGCGATAACGTACGAAGGAAAGTAAATGAGATTCTGAAACGGATATAGGCTGGTGACATGTATGACGGAAGAAAAGAGAGAAATCGTATTTGACGATGGTAGGATAAAAGCGATTGCAGAATTTCAAAGTCCTGAAGCGTTATATCAGGACTTGATTTTGCGCGTTAAAAAGTACCATCCCTCAGACGATATTTCAATGATCGAAAAAGCATATAATACTGCTTACGAGGCGCATAAGGAGCAGGTACGCAAATCCGGAGAGCCATACATCATTCATCCGCTTTGTGTAGCGATGATATTGGCAGATTTGGAGTTGGATAAAGAGACGATTGTTGCAGGTCTTTTGCATGATGTGGTGGAAGACACCATCATGACGGAAGAGGAAATTAAAGCGCAGTTTGGTGCGGATGTAGCACTTTT
Source organism: Lachnospiraceae bacterium (assembly GCA_045577575.1). Classification (GTDB taxonomy): domain Bacteria; phylum Bacillota; class Clostridia; order Lachnospirales; family Lachnospiraceae; genus VSOB01. Next base: position 2,626 of record JAZNIP010000288.1, read on the forward strand.
AGTAGATGGTGTGACAAAGCTCCAGCAGCTTCAATTATCCGGCAGTACGCAGTCTCAGTCAGGAGATAGTGACCGTGTGGAGATGCAGGCAGAAAATCTTCGAAAAATGTTTTTGGCTATGGCTAAGGACATTCGTGTCATTATGATTAAACTGGCAGACAGACTTCACAATATGCGGACACTCAAGCATATGCCGCCGGAGAAGCAGCAGCGTATTGCGAGAGAAACATTGGATATTTATGCACCGATTGCACAGCGACTCGGTATTTCCAAAATTAAAGTGGAATTGGATGACCTTTCACTGAAATATTTGGAGCCGATAGTGTATTATGATTTGGTAGATAAAATTGCCATCCGTAAAAGTGTAAGGGAAAAATACATCCAGACAATTGTTGACGAAGTAAGCGAGCATATTGTGAATGCAGGCATTAAGG
>JAZNIP010000289.1:0-4467 GCA_045577575.1 Lachnospiraceae bacterium
CTAATTCTGTAATCAAAATTTTCCCTCCTTATGACCGAACAAAACTTCCTGCCGATGGACAGGAAGTTTTGCAGATATCTCATATGTATCGTCTTTTAAATATTAATCTGCGATTATAATTCAGCGTCCATGGAGGAAATATCTAATGCTCCTCCTGCCAGATAGTCCTGAAAATCGCCCGAAATATCAACACTCTTCGGAGTGATGATGAAAATATAATGTGAAATTTTCTGCAAGTTACCTGAAATCGCATAGCAGGAACCGGATGTGAAATCAATGATTCTCTGTGCAATATCTACATCAAGTCCTTCCATATTAAGGACTACCGTTCTGTTTGCAAGCAATGTCTCTGTAATCTCTCTTGCATCATCAACTGTTGTCGGTTTAATTACACATACTTCCATTCCACTCACCCCTCTTCTAGGCTGTTGTTTCATCGGTGTTACTTTAGCTGCCGGTTTCGCTTTCGGCGCATCATCTAAATATTCATCTTCCTCCTGTTTTGCAAAAACCTTTTTCTTCGGTTTTTCCTCCACATAATCATCCTCTACATCATATCCGTCATCATCATAATCGTCTTCATAATCATCCGGATTTAATTTCATAGTGCTGACAAGCTTATCTAATATCATGGTCATTCTCCTTACACATTTGTAATTTTAAGGCCGTAATCTCTTTCGCCGAAAATACTTGTCCCGACACGGACATAAGTGGCGCCTTCTTCAACTGCAACCAAATAATCGCCGCTCATTCCCATGGAAAGAGAACCCATAGATATATTATCAATGTTTTTATGCATTATGTCAACAGATAATTGTTTTAAGGCTTGAAAATATTGCCTGTTTTCCTCCGGATTTTCCACATAAGGAGCCACCGTCATCAGTCCTTTTACGGCAATTCCCGGCAGTTTGGAAACCTCCTCCACAAGTGCTATAACAGCTTCCTCCTCCGACAATCCAAACTTGGAATCCTCTCCGGCAACATTCACCTCAAGTAAAATATTGGTAGTCACCTGCTTCTTTTCTGATTCCTTGCTGATTTCCTGCGCCAAACGTAAAGAATCAACGCTATGAATCAGATGTACCTTTCCGACAATGTATTTTACTTTATTACGCTGCAGATGACCAATCATATGCCAACGAATATCCTTAGGGAGTACCTCGTACTTTTGGGTCAATTCCTGTACCTTGTTTTCTCCAAAATCCCGACAGCCTGTAGCATATGCCTCTTCAAGCATCGACACGGGCTTTGTTTTGCTTACGGCAATCAGCGTAACGCTATCGGCATTTCTGTCAGCATTGTTACATGCTGCTTCGATATTCTGTTTCACTACTGTCATATTTTGTGCTATCATACCGGATTTACTCCTCCTCTTTTTTCAAAAACGAAGACTGCGCTGTGGTGAGGTCGTCCTCCTCGACACTGGAAGCGTCCAGTGCAATATAATCATATACACTGAGCCCGTAGGTCGTACCGGATTGTACAACGGAATATTCTTCATTTTGATATAGGATATTAATTTGCTTAAAATCAGCATATCCTTTATTAATATTGTAAACTCCTATCAATGAACCCCGTTTGCTAATCGGGTATTTTTCGTTAGAATTCGGTTTAATAATATAATCACCGATACGCAATGAAGAATCGTCCAGGTAATACTCGCCTTCCTCTTCATTGTAAATAGGTGTTTCAATAAATTCCGTAGTGGCTTCTCCGTCCTCCAGATAAATCTCGCGCAAAACGCCTTCCGCTCCGCTGTTTCCGCCCTTAGTTACATAGTCGACGGGAACAAGAAAAAATTCCTTTTCTACAATGGCAGAATTGGGAATTTTCAATCCGGTCTCATCCTCGGCAATCAGCTCTATATCCACATATCGGTCTGTACAAAAGGTAATCATGGAATTATTAAATAAAAGCTCCACATAGGTACCATCCTCATTTTGATGTACAAAGACCTGTCCCCATGAAACATCCTGATTTTTTAAAAATTTTACTTTTACATATTCGGCTTCTTCCAACTCTCTTGCCCGTTCCGGCGTTGTCGGTATGATAAGAGACCAGTTTTCACTAAGTGACAGCTTATATGCCGCATCGCCCTTATTTATCAGTTCGTTACTGATAAGCGGATGCTTTTCGTATGTAGCTGTATCAAAATGCTCTGCCTTTACCTGATTTGGCTTAAGCTGCTCTAAACCATCCGTAGAATAAATAACAATCCCGGTTTTCGCAGCGCGACAGAAATCAACAAGTCCTGACTGACTCGAGCTGTTCAAGGAATCAATATTTTCCAGAATACGATAATTTGCCAATTTCATTACCGTTCCTTGTACGCTGTATTTAAAATCATAGACATCATCAAAATTTTCCGGAGAAAAAGAACCGGTAAACCCTAAAATCTCTGATTTCAACTCGTTTAAATCCGTATCAGAAAGTGAATTTTCATCCGGGTCATCCCCGCCTACCATCTCCGAAAGCTTGCCTGTTTCGTCAACCGTATATACCAAATCTCCTACAGCAACTCTGCCGCCTTCTCTGGCATAATAATTGATATAACCGGAGCCGGTACTGTTCACAATTTCTTCATCCCGAATAGCAAGAGCCTTGTATACATTATTAACTGAAAGAGAACCAGCCTTTACTTCATAACCGACGATATGACTGGTTGTAAAATACATGCACACACAAATTAATATATAAATAAAAATACAACCAAAAATAATCATTCCAAGATTGATATTCAGCGGTCTTCTGTATTGTCTTATTTTTCCTGAGCGATTTCCTGCCAAAATTCCTTCACCTTTACTAATGAAAAGCCCCTGTCCACTTTCGGCAGAGGCTTTTTCTTTCTGTTTATCAATTCTTTTTTATATTAAAGAGATACAATAATCTTATCTTTTATGCTCTCAGGAATTTCTGATTCAGCCAAAGATACATTGATTGTGAAGTCTACATTGAAGGCGTTGCTGATTTTTTCCAGCTTTTCAATAGTAGGTGTGATGTCCTTACCTTCCAAATGAGCATTTACAAGGAAGCTGTCAAGATACATCTGCTCCAAATCATGATCCTGTGAAATAATACCGCAAATAAAACCGGTAAACTCATCACTATCACTGATTAAGTAATCAGATACATTAATTAAACGGATTTTGTTATTTAATTCATACATATTTTTGGAGTTCTTATCCAGATAAACAATGTTTCCGGATGCAGTTTTCACTGCGCTATTCACTTTATCTAATAACTGTTTTGTCTTACCTTTTCCCTTTTCGCCAACGATTAATTGAACCATTGCAATCCCTCCTAAGTAAACTTGTTATGTTTATTATAAATTATAAACAGTGAAAAAACAACCTTTTATTTATTGATTTCTGACAATAATCCCGTCATCTCTTCATAAAGAATCCCACGTTCCGTACATCTCAAAATCACAGAGATATAAGGATTTCCCGAAGCATCCTTTGAAAGCAATACCAGACAGTTTCCTGCCGCATTGGTCGTTCCTGTTTTGCCTCCGATAACCGTTATATTTTCCGGTGGAGTATAATTGCCCTGCAAATATTGGTTGGTAGTGCCGAATTCAAATGTTTTCGGCTTTCCGTTTTTATCCGTGTATGTAGTTGTATAAGAATTCATGCCGATAATCTCAGAAAACAAATCGTATTTTAATGCTTCGTTGAATATCAGATATAAATCGTATGCAGTTACATAATGACTGTCATCCTGCAGACCGTGCGGATTTACAAAATGACAATTGGTTGCACCAAGTGCCTGTGCCTCCTGATTCATCATTTCTGCAAACTGCTCTACGCTTCCGCCTATATGCTCTGCAATTGCTAATCCCGCATCATTTGCAGAATACATCAAAAGTGCATGCAATGCCTGTGTCAGGGTCAGCGTATCGCCAGCCTTCAGACCACAGAGCTGCGCCCCACTCTCCGTAATTCCTGCCGCAACCGGAGTAACCGTAATCATATCCTCCGGATTGCCATATTTTAATGCAACGAGAGCCGTCATGACCTTTGTTGTACTGGCAGGATACAGCCGCTCATGGATATTTTTGGCATAAAGCACTTCATTTTGATTGAGTGCAAACAAAGCGGCACTGCTGAACTGGGATGCATCAACCTTTGCTCCGTGATTGACATCGGTAGCGGTAACACACAATTCCTCTGCAAACAAATCTGCCTGACTCATCATCATATTTTCAGACATCTGAAAGCTGCTGACCGAGGCATCCGGGTCATATGCAAACCGATATTCCTTTGAAGCGCAAGCGCTTATCAGACAGGAAATCGCCAAAGCACATACACCTGCCGCGATTTTTTTCTTATTTGTAAATCTCACGCCACTCCATATCTCCTCTGTCAAGTGCTTTCAGCAAAAGCTCTGCCGAAGCAAGATTTGTTGCAATCGGAATATTGTACATATCACACAAACGGCATACATCTCCGATATTCGGCTCATGTG
>JAZNIP010000290.1:0-2646 GCA_045577575.1 Lachnospiraceae bacterium
CATCTGATTGACGTGGGAATTATGGGACATTGTATCCACGGAAAAACCGGGCTTTGTGCCAAAGCAGGTATCGGATGCTATCAAAGCGGTATGCTTGTAGAACAACCGAATATGTCAGTGGAAGATTTCCGGTGGATAGCAGAGCAGTCCAAGGGCAGGTGCAATCAGTTTGCACTGGGCGGCAGAGGAGACCCGGACCAGCATGAGTATTTTGAGGAGATTCTTCGAATCTGCCGTGAACATATGCTTGTGCCGAATTTTACCACCTCGGGCTATGGTATGACACCGGAAATCGCGAAGCTGTGCAAGCAGTATTGCGGCGCCGTGGCGGTAAGCTGGTATCGAAGTGAATATACCCTAAAAGCGATTCAGATGTTGCTTCAGGCCGGTGTCAAAACCAATATTCATTATGTCATTGGCAATAACAGTATGGATGAAGCAATTGAGCGGTTGCGAAAAAATGACTTCCCGGAAGGCATCAATGCAGTGATATTTCTCTTGCATAAGCCTGCAGGACAGGGTACAAAGGCCAATATGCTCAAAGCGGATGACCCGAGAGTGGCGGCATTTTTTGCAGAGGTGGAAAGAAGACATTTCTTCAAGGTGGGAATGGATAGCTGTAATGTGCCGGGGGCAATCAATTTTTGTAAAACGGTTAGACCTGAGTCTTTGGACACCTGTGAGGGAGGTCGTTACAGCTGCTATATCGGTGCGGATATGAATATGGTGCCATGCAGCTTTGACCAGGAGAAGCGGTATCAGGTATCCCTTAGGGAGATGACCATAGAGGAAGCTTGGAACAGTGAAGCCTTTGAGCATTTTCGTAACAGAATGCGTGGAGCATGTCCGGATTGTGAAAAGAGAGAGCTTTGTATGGGTGGGTGCCCGTTAATGCCGGAAATAGTTTTTTGTGGAAGTGAAAAAAGAAAATACAATAATGTAAAGGGGTAAAAGAAGATGAAAATCAGAACCGATTTTGTAACTAATTCCAGTAGCAGCAGTTTTATACTTGTGATCGATATGGAGCTTGCGAATAATGAGTCAGTACGTTTTGAAGCCAATGGCGGTACGGATGAAACCGGAAGAATCGATTATTTCCGTTATGATGCCATCGTAAAAGTCAGCCCGAAACAGTTGAGTCAGGCAGAAAGTGTGGATGCACTGATTCAAATGCTGGAAGATGGTGTGGTTGACGGTCAGGTAAAAAACTATGACGAAAAATATGAGCAGAAAATATTTGACCGGTCCCGTGTAGAAGTAAATGACTGGGATGAAGAATTCGATGCTTATGATTTTGTGGAAGAGATCAGAAGTAAAATAACCGATGTGAGCCAGATTAAGAAAATCACTATTTCCGGTGAGGAAGACGGCGATTCTTATTACTTCAGAGAGTATGTTTATGATGTGGAAACAGGGGAATATACCGGCAGACAGATCGGAGAAGCATTCCAGGCAAACGGCTCAACCGGCGGTGACCTGCGTATAAGTGACCTTGACTTGTGTAAGATTACATACGATGAGGACGACGATGAAGAGGAAGAAGATACACAGGAAGAAATTTTGCAGTTACGCAATATGCAGGAAGAAGGAAACGATGGTCCCGATTATGTAGAAACCGAAGATGGTGCGGTCATTAATAACATTAAATATGCCATTACTTCCGAAACTACCTGTAAGGTTGTGGGTTGTGAATGGGGCGGTAAAGAAGCGATTATTCCCGCAGAGGTAACAATCAAAGGCAAGCTGTATAAGGTTACCGGAGCTTGGGAGCTTCCGCGTTTTCTGTTAGCACTTTTGGACATATTGAGTTGGCTGTAGGAATCACAGAGATAGAAGATAATGCCTTAGAATGCTGGTTTTTGCAGAGTGTGAAGCTTCCTGACGGACTTATTACAATGGGAAATTTTATTTTTAATTGTTGTTCGAAGCTGGAGGAAGTTGAGATTCCTGATTCGGTGAAGAGCATAGGTTTGTATGCATTCCGCGGGTGTCAGAATCTGAAAAAAGTGAAGCTGTCAGACGGACTGGAGGAATTAAGTGATTCTCTGTTTTGCGATTGCAAGTCCTTGGAAAGCATAGAGATTCCGGATTCTGTAAAAGTGATAGGTGAGGCTGTTTTCTCCGGCTGCGAAAAACTGAAAAAAGTGAAGCTGCCGGAAGGACTGACAGAGATTGACAGATTAGTGTTTAATGAGTGCAAGTCCTTGGAGAGCATAGAGATTCCGGACACGGTTAAGAGCATCGGTAACTATGCATTCTGTAAATGTGAAAAACTGACTGCCGTGGATTTGCCATCCGGATTGGTATCTGTAGGAGAAGGGGCATTTCAGGGCTGTTCATCGTTAAAAAATACCGAACTTCTGTAAAGTTGACACAAATCCTATCAACAAGTTTAGGAGGAAAATTGGATGAATGAAGCTACAAATAACGTAAACGATATTGTTGAATATGAGATTACTTCCGAGACCACTTGCGAGGTTGTTAAGTTTGAAGGAGAGCTTACGGAACGTATAGAGATTCCGGACACGGTTAAGAGCATCGGTAACTATGCATTCTGTAAATGTGAAAAACTGACTGCCGTGGATTTGCCATCCGGACTGGTATCTGTAGGAGAAGGGGCATTTCAGGGCTGTTCATCGTTAAAAA
>JAZNIP010000291.1:0-3124 GCA_045577575.1 Lachnospiraceae bacterium
CCATCAAAGAGATATACGCTCTTGTAAGGAATTGAGAACTCGATATTGGTATCCATCTCAGGTGTATCATGAGGATCTACCTTAAGAATTGACTTAACACCTTCAATATCAACATATACGTTAGTATTATCACCCAAAAGCTCTGTAAGCTCTACATCAGCCTTAAGTACGAAACTGTCTTCCTTAGCACCAAGCTCAATTACTTCCGGACGGAAACCAAAGATAATCTTCTTGCCTTCATATGACGCAAGTTTGTCTGCAGCAAGCACATTTGAAAGTGCAAGTGATGTGCTGCCTACCTTAATTGCCCCATTCTGAACATCTGCTGTAATAAAGTTCATAGGCGGCTCACCGATGAAACCTGCAACGAACATATTAACCGGCTTGAAATACAACTCATAAGGAGTACCAACCTGCTGAATATATCCATCCTTCATAACTACAATTCTGTCAGCCATAGTCATAGCCTCTGTCTGATCATGTGTTACATAAATAATAGTAGCACCCAAATCCTGATGTAATTTAGCAATCTCAATACGCATCTGTACACGAAGCTTTGCATCCAGGTTGGATAACGGTTCGTCCATCAGGAATACTTTCGGGTTACGAACGATTGCACGACCCATGGCAACACGCTGTCTCTGTCCACCGGAAAGAGCCTTCGGTTTACGGTCAAGCAATTTTTCAAGGTCAAGAATTCTTGCTGCTTCTCTTACCTTTTCATCAATTTTATCTTTTGGCATTTTACGAAGCTTTAAGCCAAATGCCATATTATCATAAACTGTCATATGAGGATACAGAGCATAGTTCTGGAATACCATTGCAATATCTCTGTCCTTCGGCTCTACATCGTTTACTACTTTGTCATCAATTTTCAGTTCACCGGAAGAAATATCCTCCAGACCTGCAATCATACGAAGTGTTGTAGATTTACCACAACCTGAAGGTCCTACGAAAATGATAAATTCTTTATCTTCAATTTCCAGATTAAAATCCTTTACTGCTTCAAATCCGTTCGGATATACCTTGCAAACGTTTTTTAATGATAAACTTGCCACTTTTTTGTCCTCCTGTTTTCTATACGTTCTATATTACTTTGGGCTTTGCCCGTTTCTCTTAGTATAGACGGAGTTTGGAATTTTCACCATACCACGATTTCACAAATATTTTTCATTTTTCTATACAGATTGACCAATTTCCTCCTCAGATACTTTGTCCGCATCCTCTGAAGGCTCCAATTTTTTAAATATTCCCGAATACAAATACGAAGTCAGGTATATCGGTACGGAAATGCCAAGAAGAAACACAAGCGGAAGAATTCTATAAGAAAAAAACGCATACAGAACACCAAAGACCGCATAAATTATCAAAATACAAATTGTCTTTGGAAAATTTAATATTCCTAAAAGACAGGCATTTTTTATCGTATTTTTTATGGTGTTTTCAAACCGCGACAGAAGCGCAAACCAATAAACCGCTCCGCATAAATAAAAGAAAAATACAGCCGCCAGTGCTGTTCTAAGCACAAACGCAACACCGCTGTCCATCATATTGATAAAATAAAAATCCCCTACCGCCACTGCCAATATCAGCACAAACAGCAGCCACAAACCGGTTGCCTGTAAAAAATTTTCCTTAAATGACTTAAAATAGCTTCTTGTCAAATATCCATCTTCATTTCTCACCATTTTAACAGTCACATAATGCAGTGCCGTAATTGCCGCTCCTGCCGTCACTATCGGAATACAGCAAATAAGCGTCAGCAAATTTAGCCATACCAAATCTGCCAATCTGCTGAGAAACGAAACAATCGGGCTATCCAAATCAAACAATCTGCTCATATCTTATTCTCCTAAATTATCTTCCGTCAGACGCTTATAGCGATTATGAATACGCACATGCATCTCCAAATAATCCTTTGTCTCTGAGCGAACCTTGCGCTCAATCATATCATAACGCCGCATTACACTGGCAACAACTTTGGCATCCAGCTGCTTACGATCTGCCATGCGCAACAGTATATTCATAACCTCGTCCTTACTAAGACCCTGACCATTCTTTCTTCTGTTCATTAATACAATCAGCAAATCCACTACCTGCAGAATTTTCTGAGAAATTGTCATATTGCCGTCGCGCAGCCCTTGCGGGTATCCGCTTCCGTCCGACCGCTCATGATGCGCTGACACAGTCTCTACGATTTCAGGCACGGTGAAATATTCTTTTAATAGCGAAATCCCTGTTTCAACATGATGATCCGTGTCTTTTTTTTCTGAATCAGTAAATTCCTTTACCGCCTGTAGCTCTTCTGCCTCTGCACCAAGCAAACCAATATCATGCAGCATTGTGCTGTAATCCAGCTTTTCCTTTTCGCGATTGGTCAGCCCCAAGTCCTCTGCAATCTCATTTGCAGCACTACAGCACATAATGGTTTTAACCGTCAATATTTTCTCTTTTAATCCAAGACACTGTACAATAAAACGAATATAGTTTTCCTTCTCCTCATTGGTAAAAAGGATGTACTCCATGAATTTTCGAAGCTCCGCCTTATATTCTCCGGATTTGATGCTTCTCAGCATACCATCCTTACGGGCACAACGAAGCAACAGCATAACCGCTTCTGTGGAATATTTATCGCCTGCACCCTTTTCAAAGGTTCGCAAATCCAAATTCTCTCCATCCTTGCAATAAAGTGCATCCACGTCTTCCAGTAAGCTCAGATATCCTGCTATTTTGCTATGCTCATAATTTAATTGATTAATTTTGCTAAACGGCAAATGATGATACAAAAGAATATCTGCCCGCTCGCCGAACGGTGATACATTCTTTAGGAAAAGAGCTCCGTAAACTGCATGGGCAGGATTACTTCCCTTTGCATCATACATTCTCTCATCAAGCATTCTTTCTGTTTTATACGCACCAATATCATGCAGCATTGTAAGAAACACAAACTCTGCTGCCTCATATTCATCATAGCCGCCTTTACACTCAAGCAGCTTCATCATCATATAAGCCACCCGCATTCCATGCTCAATCGGACGCTTATCAATTAGACTTAACGTATCGCATATCAGGTAACATATGTCGGTACTGCTGATATAATCCATTGCCCGCATACTTTTCCACC
>JAZNIP010000292.1:0-7612 GCA_045577575.1 Lachnospiraceae bacterium
GGAGGATGAGAGTTCTTCGGAATCTTCTGACAGCGATTCATCGGATTCTGACAGTGATTCATCGGATTCCGACAGCGATTCATCGGATTCTGACAGTGATTCATCGGATTCCGAAAGCAGTTCATCGAAATCTGAGAGTAGCTCGTCAAAATCTGAGAGTGATTCATCAAAGTCAGAGAGCGGTTCATCGGATTCGGACAGCAGCTCATCGAAATCAGAGAGCGGTTCGTCGGATTCCGGCAGCAGTTCATCGCAGTCTGAGGCTAAGGAGAGCGAAGCATCTGACAGTAGTACCGGGGATGCAGACAGCTCTACAGACAGCACAAAAAAAGACCGTGCAGATTCTGCAGACGATGCAAAGGACGAGACAGAAAGTGACTCAGAAGAGAAAGCTGCGGCAGCAGATACCGATAACTCGGGGAATGCAGACGGTAGCAGTGATTCCGAGACTGCAGGTGAAGCGGATGGTGCAGATGCCGAGGATGCAAAAACGGATGATGTAAAGGACGGCGAGGCAGAAGAGACAACTGCTGAGGACGGCGTTGCAGAAGATGGAACAGCAGAAGAGGGGGCAGAAGCTGATACTGAAAATGCGACGAAAGAGTCAGAGGAGACTTTGTTTGTAAATAAGGATGGTAAAGAGGTTGCACCTTCGGAGCTGGTAGGTACGGATTACAGTACGATAGCAGAGAGCTATGACGGCGAAACAAATGTAATCAAGCAGTATGCTACATCGGATGAATACGGTGCCAATACCATTATGGAAAGCTATGTGGATGAAGAAGGCAATCTCATTATGGTAATCAGTCAGGGCAGTGATGCGGCTGTGACGGCAGGGCTGGAAGCGACAACTGCAGATGATGATGATGAGCATGAGAGCAGCAGTGCACCGGCAGTAGACGGAAGCTTCAGCGGCTGGGAGGATATTCCGGTATCTTATGAATATAACTGGGACAATTCAGCAAACTGCTGGCAGAATGGTGTATGGATAGACGGACAGAAATATACGACAGAGGAAGGTACCTACAGTACTGATGTACGTCACGGAATGCAGATGTATGCAGACGATGAAAATGTATACTTAAATATTACCTTTGCAAGAGAATTCAGTACGGGACAGCAGGCAAACGGTAATGACTATCAGTTCTGGGTAGACGGACAGATGGCGGCATATCAGGTAGAATGGTCTGACGGAGCGCAGCTTTCCTACAGCAATGCAGCACCGGGAACCTATCAGGTAGATGTAAGGCATCGTGACAGCTCATGGTCATATGTACTGACAGACGGAGCGGTTGCTTACTATCATGTAAATGAAGGTAATATAAATAATCAGCTTGAGCTGAGAATTCCGTTAGAAGAGTTTGTAAAACAAAACGGCAACATCAACTTAGATAATTACAGCATGATTCAGTTCTATACACCGAATCTGATGAGTAACCGTATCTCGGCAGCAGGTTCACCGACAGGCTCTATTCCGTTTGCAGCGGGAGCATTTCTGTTCGTACCGGCAAGCTACATATGGTTAAAAAAGAAAAATGATAAGGGAGTGGCATTTGCGTGACAAAAAAGCATGAAGCATATTCATACCATGTAACTTTTAATGCAATGCACAACCTCGTGTTGGAAGACCCTAAAAAAATGCATGCCCATACATTTCGTGTGGGCATGTATGTCATTGAAAAACAGGATGAGCATCCTGTTTTTTTAAATAATGAGAAAATATTACAAAATTATTTTAAACGTTATCGAGGCATTCGGATTAACGAATTGCCGGTTTTTAAGGAGGTTATACCGACCTTAGAAAATATGGGGACGATTTTTTATGAGGATTTAAAGGTGGCTTTTGCAGAAAACGGAATGCAGCTGCTTTCTCTGGAAATCGGTGACAGCCCGGTTTCTGCTTATTGTATAGGAGAGAAGCTGTTACTCGGAAGTATATTTAATCTGACAGATGAAGACGAGGTTGACCGTTATTGTCAAAGAGTCCGTCAGAGATACGAAATAATGCAGGGAGGAGAACTGGATAATGGGGGTTTCTAATATTGTTTTGATTGTGCTGTTTATTGCATGGATTTATAGTCTGACTGTATTTAAAAGAAAAAAATTGGAATTTTATTATTTTCTTTTCGGAAGCATCGGAACCTTTGCATTTTCTTTTGTTGTTTTGAGAAAGCCCATGACAGAGGTGCTTACAAGGATGACCTGTTATCTGACGGGATTACTCGGTAATCTGCTTGGCTTTTTTAAGGCATATACGGCACATGCCATTCTTTTTGTAGAGAATGCAGACGGACCGATTTCGCTTTATGTGGACTTTGAATGTGGCGGAGTGATTGAAATACTGGTTTTTATTTCGCTCATATTTTTCTTCGCAGTATACAATCTGAAGGAGAAAATATTCATATCGCTTGTGGGGGCGGTTTGGATTATTGCCGCTAATATTATTCGTCTGTTTTCCATTTGTCTGATTATTAATCAGTTTGGTAATGAATCCTATTATGTGGCACATACCATAGTAGGTCGATTGATTTTTTATGCTCTTTCCATTATTTTATATTTTTATGTATTCACAAGGGCACAGATACGCAGACAGCGGGTAGGAGAATTCGGCTATGATAGTGAGGCAACTGACAAATGAGATTTTCTTTTGGGCTGCATGGATTATTATTCCGCTTTTAATCGAGATAGTACCGGCAGTCGGCAATTTTTTTATATTGCTATTTAAACGCATTCGGGTAGCTGATGATATTGCGCTGGACTTTTTACCTGCAATTACATTGATGATTCCGGTATACAATTCCGGACAGACCTTGTATCGCTGTATCGAATCGATACATTTGTCAAGCTATCCGAGTCATTTGATTGAAATTATGCTGGTGGACAATGGCTCGAAGGACGACAGCTTTTCTATTTTCCAGAAAGCGCAGATGGATTTTCCGGAGCTTGCCATGTGTTGGATGAATTCCAAGCAGGGAAAATCAAAGGCACTCAATAAAGCCATTTTTAACAGCAACGGTAAATATATTATTAATATTGACAGTGACGGGATTTTGCACGAGGCAGCTCTTATGAACATTGTCAGACAGTTTGAGACCTATTCGGATGTAGACTGTATGACAGGGGTTATCCTGATTGAGCCCAGATTGATTGAGGAAACAAAGGGCTTTTTGCTGAAGCAGTTTCGGCGTTTGGAATTTATGGAGTATGCTCAGGCTTTTTTGGCAGGACGCAATTTTGAATCGCAGTTTAACAGCATTTATACGCTGTCCGGTGCGTTCTCGTCCTTTCGGAAGTCCGTTTTGCTAAAAACATTTTTATATAATACCAATACGATTTGTGAGGATACGCATCTGACATTTCAGATTCGTTCTATTTTAAAGAGAAAAGTACATTTGTGCAACGATGCCATTTTTATGGTGGATCCGATTGAAAGCATAAACAAATTTTATACACAGAGGCAGAGATGGCAGATTGGTGAGCTGGAAGTATCTCACATGTTTTTGAAGGACAAATTGTATCACCCGATAATCGGATATTTTAATAATTTTGTAATTCGTTTGTTGATGACAGACCATACCTTTGCATTTCCTCGTATGATTTGGTATTTTGTATTAGTGGCACTTGGCTGCATGAATTATTCTTTCCACAATATTGTAGTGGCGACGCTGTTGATTTATTTACTGTATGTGTTTAGTTCGTTTTTATATTATCTGAATATCATTTCATTTTTAAGGGTATTTAATGAACTGCGCAGGTATTATGCAAAGAAGCTTATTTATGTGTTTATTATGCCGTTGTTCAATCTGTTTGCTTTTTTTATCCGATTTGCGGGAATAATAAATTCCATAAAGCGAAAGAGCAGCTGGAAAACATTGACCTTTACGGAGGAAAGCAATATGGTAAGAGAAACGATAAGAAAGGATTTTGCATTTTTCTTTGGAATCAGAGGGATTCTGAGCAAGATATTGGAAAAGCAGGAGAAGATAAATGGGGAAAATATATAAGCAGTATAAGTTCAAATTTTATTTGAATATGAACCATTACATTATCAATAACGGTAAGCCGGGCGAAGTGCATCCGCATACATGGGAACTGATAATCAGCGTTGTTTCCGACCGAAGTGAGATGACACCGTTTGTCAATATTGAGCGCAGAATTGATCAGATTATGGAGCAGTATCAGGATAAGCTGTTAAATGACTGTAAGCCTTTTGATACGGTAGTGCCTACGGTAGAAAATGCGGCAAGGTATTTCTTTCGTCTGATTCAGGACGAGATTATGAAGGAAAACTGGATTCTTTTGATGCTGGAGCTGAGTGAGACACCTACCCGTTCCTATATTATTAATGCTTTTTTTGATGAAGACAGTATTTGGGATGAGTGGTATGAAAATCTGAGTGAAAAAAACATGAGTAACTACTTGGAGGAGTGCTGACAGTATGAAGAAACGATGGAAGGGCTTGTCAGTGCTGTTTCTTTGCATAGTGCTTTTTCTGGTCGGCTGTGGCAGTAAGGAGGACGGCAAAAAAGAAGGCAAGAAGATTGTATTGACAAACGGATTTGATAAAAATGAAGTGTTTCGGATTGAAACAGCTTCCTGCAGTTTGCCGGAGATAAGGGTATATCTGACGAATACGAAAAACCAATATGAAGATATTTACGGCAGTCAGATATGGGAAACAAAGCTGGGAAGCACTACATTGGAGGAAAATGTTAAGGAGACGGTTCTGGCAGAGCTGGCACAGATAAAGGTGATGAAGCTGTTAGCAGAGAAATATGAGGTTGTGTTGACTGCTGAGGAACAGGAGCTGGCAGCAAAGGCGGCAAAGGAATATTTTTCTACGCTGAATGAAGCGGAGATTATGGCTTTGGAGGTTACAGAGGAGCTGATTACCCGCATGTACGAGGAATATGCCATTGCAGATAAGGTGTACCGCTATATTATTAAGGACATCAATCCGGAAATCAGCGATGATGAAGCCAGAACGATTACGGTAGAACATATTTTGATAAAAACCTATTCGCTGGATCATAACGGTAAACGGGTGCCTTTTGAGGAAGCAGAAAAACGTGCAGCTTACGAGAAGGCGCAGCAGGTGCTTGAGGAGCTACAGGCAGGAGAGGATTTTAGCAGTCTTGTGTCTAAGTATAACGAAGATAATAAAAGTATTTATTCCTTCGGAAAAGGGGAAACGGACACGGGATTTGAAAAGGCAGCGTTTAATCTGGGAACCGATGAGGTTAGTGATATTGTGGAGACGGAATACGGATACCATATTATCAAATGTATCAATACCTTTAACCGCGAAGAAACGGATGCCAATAAGATAAAAATTGTGGAGCAGCGCAGAAAGGAAGTATTTAGCCAGGAATACGATGCGTTTGCAGATTCTCTTACACGCAATCTGAATACAGAGCTGTGGGAGAGCGTTGAGCTGACTCATGATGAGCAGGTTACAACGACAGAATTTTTCGGAATTTATGATACCTGGTTTGAGGGAATATTTGAGGGAGAGTAAAACGGATGATAAAGACACAGATTTGTTGTCTGATTATTGTATATTTTATTTGTAGTATCTATTTTTCGGTAAAGAGAAAATATTCGGATGTACATCGTATTTTTGTGGCATTGCTTGTTTGTACGGCAATTAATTTGTTGCTGGATATGCTAACGGTCTATACGGTAAATCATCTGGAATCCATACCAGCATTGTTAAACAGAACATTGCATCTGCTTTTTTACATGAGCATATGCAGTGTTCTTTATATTGTATTTTTATATATTATCGCCTTGATTGATGAGGGAAAAAGAAGCCTGATTAAATCGTATCAATGGGTAAAATGGCCACCGGTAATTCCTTATATGATAATGTGCTGTCTGCCGATAGAGTATGAAGTGACGGAAAAGGGGAATTATTCCGTAGGTCCTGCTATGGTAATGCTGTTTTTCATTATCATTTATTATTTTTTACTTTCACTTTGCCATTTGTGGATTTATCGAAAACGCATAAATCAGAAAAAGAAGCAGGTGATTGTAGGAGCACTTTTCATATGGTGCGGTGGAGCTATTTATCAGGCGATTGTACCGACTTCATTGATATCGGGATTTGGGGCGACACTGTTATGTCTTGCCTTTTTTCTGACAGTAGAAAACCCGGATGCGCATCTTTTGGAGGCGCTGGCGGATGAAAAGGAAAAGGCGGAGGTGGCAAATAAGGCAAAGACAGAGTTTCTTGCCAATATGTCTCATGAAATCCGAACGCCGATTAACGGAATCATCGGAATGAATGAAATGGTGCTTAGAGAAAGCAGTCAGGAGCAGGTAATAAGCTATGCTATGGATATTCGTTCTTCTGCGCAGACGCTGCTCAGTATTATCAATGATATTTTGGACTTATCAAAAATAGAGTCCGGAAAAGTAGAGATTCAGTCGGTGGAATATGAGCTGGCAGATTTGTTGGGTGATACCATTCGTATGATGTCAGGAAAAATAGAGGAAAAGGGATTAAAATTTCAGGTCGAGATAGAAGAGAATCTGCCGACGGTACTACGTGGTGATGACGTACGGATTCGCCAGATACTTCTGAATCTGCTAAGTAACGGGGCAAAATATACAAACAAAGGAAGTGTGACGCTTAGGGTGTCCGGTTGTGTGGAGGGAGACAGTGTTTTGCTGCACTTCGAGATAGAGGATACCGGCATCGGAATTAAAAGAGAGCATTTGTCACGAATATTTTTGGCATTTGACCGTCTGGATGAAAGAAAAAACAGAGGCATTGAGGGGACAGGTCTGGGACTGGTGATTACAAGGCAGTTTTTGCATATGATGGGAAGCGAGCTGCATGTGGAAAGCATCTATGGAAAGGGTTCTGTTTTCTTTTTTAATTTAAGACAGCAGGTTGTAAATAAGCAAAGAGATGGATCCGTTGCAAAACGATTGTGGAGAAAGGAGGAGTATTCCTGGCAAAATACCTTTTTTGCTCCAAAGGCAAGAATTTTGGTAGTAGATGATAACGAGACAAACAGGAGGGTTGTCAAGGGGCTGTTAAAGCAGACGGGAATACAAATACTGGAGGCAGACTGCGGAGCTGCATGTCTGGATATCGCTGCTCGTGAAAAATTTGATTTGATATTGCTGGACCATATGATGCCGGATATGGATGGGATTGAAGTGCTGCATCGAATGAAAGCATGGGATGATAATCCGAACAACGGTGTGCCCATTATTATCTTTACCGCAAATGCCGTGTCCGGAGCAAGGGAACGATATTTAGAAGAGGGCTTTGACGGTTTTCTGTCCAAGCCGGTATCACCGGATAAGCTGGAATATATTCTGAGGGAAAAGCTGCCGAAAGAACTGATTGGTATGCGCTCTGTACAGATTGAAAAGAAAAAGCGAAAGCTGCCTTTTATCGAGGGGATGGACTGGGAATATGCAAGGCTTCATTTTCGGGAGGATGACATTCTGGAAAATTTTGTCCAAGAATTTGGTAAAAATATAGATAAAGAAATAGAAGAAATCATCCGATTATATAATATGAGGGAAGATATAGATGCACAACAGGCTTATCAGCGAAGGCTGCATGGGCTGAAGAGTACGGCTGCTATGATAG
>JAZNIP010000293.1:0-10838 GCA_045577575.1 Lachnospiraceae bacterium
AATTTTCTTTTCATAACCTTCTCCCTTTCTGAAATTGTTTTTTGCTGCTGAAATCAGTGTAGCTTTTTTCAGACAAAAGAAATAGGACATATTTGAAAAAAGAAGTTGCACTTTTTTGTTTTATTCGCTGCTTTTGCGATTTTCATCCGCATACCGCAGCACCTTATCCAGTCCCTGCTCTCCGCTCAACCACTTTAGTGCCTGTGTTGCAAGCTCATTCTGATAAGTCCACACAAGCTGACCGTTTCCTGCCGTGGCATCCACAATATTTTCTTCCTGCTCATACTTTTCCACATCTTCATGAATACTGCTCTGATAGCTTAGCTCCACGCCCTCCACTACCGGATAGGTTTGTGTAAAATCCAGTATTTCCTGCATCAGAGCTTCATTTTGTAAAAGCTCTTCCAAAATCTGTTCCACCTGCTCCTTATAGGGCGAATTTTTTCCCATCATAAAGGTAATATTGGTTTCTTTTATCAGACTGGCATCTCCCGTCGCATTCGGATAAGGAAAAATCCCGTATTCTGCATGGTATCCCTCGTTATCCTTAGCATACTGGTCAATCGCCTGCAGTGACCATGTACCGCTCAGGTACATAGTCGCCTCTCCCTCCGCAAAACGCTTATCACTTTCATACTGGTCTATTCGCAAGGCATCCGCAAAGGTGTGCTGCAGCAAAAACTCATTTTGCTCAAAGCAATTTTTCATTACCGGATTGTCTGCAAAGCTTACATCGCCTGCCCGAAAGCGTTCTCCCCAGTCTGTTTCTTTTTGGAAAACCTCTCCAATCATAAACTGCATTGTCATATTTCCTATGTTCCAGCTTTCCTGAAAATGGGTAGCAAAAGGCAGTATTCCCTGTTGTTCCAACACAGCTACATTATTCTCAAGCTCTTCCCTCGTTTTCGGCTCCCTAAGTCCGTATTTTTCAAATATGGTCTTGTTATACAGCACTCCCTGATAAAGCGCATTGTACGGAATCCCGTAGACCCTGCCGTCTGTCGACACACTGCGCAATGCCGTATCCTCAATTTTCTCGATTCCTTCTATCGCAATCGGTTCAATTGCACCGCTTTGTGCATAAGGAATGACATCCTGCGCCTTTCCTACAATCAAATCCGGAATATCTCCCGAAGCAATCTTTCCCTGAAGCTGAGAGCTGAAATTCTCTCCCCAGTCAACACATTCCCATTCCAGCTCTATCTCCGGAAATTTCTCTGCCATAGCTTCGTTAATCATATCCTCGATACCTGCATCACTCGTTGACTGTCCTGCCAATACATTGATAATGATTTTGGAATCCTCTTTGCTTACAAAGGCCCTGTTCTCCTCCTTATGCAGTCCGCAGCCTGCTACGCATACCACTATACCGATTACAAGACATATTAAATATTGTTTTTTTCTCAATTTCATTTGCACTCAACCCGATAATCTCTGGGACTTTTCCCTGTTATTTTTTTAAATACCCTGCTGAAATAGGTGTAATCATCATAGCCCGTCAAAAATGCAATTTCTGTCAGATTAATATTCTCATCCGACATGTACTCCTTTGCCTTTTCAATTCGTTTTTCCGCAATATACAGCATCAGATTTTTCCCGGTTTCCTGTTTAAACATTCTGGAAAAATAAGAACTTTCTACATTATATTTTCTAGAAAGTGACACAAGTGTCAATTCTTCAAAATAATTTTTATCTATGTATTCAGATGCCTGTCTTATCATATCCCGGATGCTGCCCACTGCTTCCTGTGAAAGCTCTGCAACTGCATTGTCTGCACTTTCTATCAATTGAGTCAAAATTTCACCAAGCAGCCTTTCATCCAGACGCTCCACGGTCTTATCTGCCATTTCTGCCAGATTTTCCATTTCCTGAACAAGCTGCGGCTGCTCCGTCTGCAAAATGTGGTCCATCAAAAGATTACAAATCCGTTTTACGGTCTGCTTTACCTCCAAATATCCCCACTCTTCCTCGGTACAATGCCCAAGTCCGATCTGTTCCATAATAAGCTCTTGTAGCGCACCACTATTTCTGCTCTTTAAAAGGGCCCTAAACTGCATTTCACATTCCGGGCTCATCCGGTTTCTTACCTTTTTCCGAATGCTCTTTTCCTCCTGATTGCAGAACATAACGGTACTTTCCCGCCCAAACGGTCTCGTCATCAGCACGGAAACACTCTGCACATACGCACTGTGAATGCTTTCCATTGTGTAGGTATGCTCACTGACCGCAATCGTTACGGGACTTTTCCCGGCTTTTCGGAAAAAATCCAAAATAAGCACTGCTGCCCTTTTTTGTTCCGCACTGTCCATTTCGGTTACAATTATAAATTCATTGGAACGAAAAATGTGATTGAAAATAAGCAGATTTTCCATCCCTGTAATTTGCTTTAATTGATGCTTGATATGATAGGACAACAGATTCATATCATAATGATAATCTTCCATATAGCCTTGCAGCTCATGAATTTTGATGAGCATAACACTACAGCCGGCCATCCCCTGTCCATCCTCTAAAACGATTGTTGGCATAAACGGGGTTGGCTCCTTTTCCACCAGCAGACTCAGCTCCCTGTCCTGTATTAAAGACGATACCTTTAAAATCTGCTGTCGATCCGCCTCCTGCTTTCCGATAATTTCCAGCGCACCGGAAATGGCATTCACCAAGTCAATTTTGCTTACCGGCTTTAGCAGATAATTAATTGCACCCGCCATCAGTGTATCCTTTACATAACGGAAATCATCATATCCGCTGACAACAAATACTACAACCTGCGGATATTTTTCTTTTACTTTTTTTACCAGCTCCACACCATTGACAAAGGGCATATTGATATCCGTAATCAGAATATCCACCTCTTCCTCCTGCAAACGCGAAAGCACCTCTTCTCCGTTTTCCGCAGGCTTCATAAAGGCAATCTGATACTCCTCCCAATTAATCATGTTGCGCAGCTTTTCTCTTGTCCAATATTCATCATCTGCAATCAGCAGCTTATACCTTACTTTTTCCATGCTTCTACCTCTTCCACCGTCATCCTCGGAATCCGCAGGGTGACACAGGTACCTTCTCCGTACGCACTTTCCACATGCACACCATACTGTTCTCCGTACAACATTTTCATTCTCGCATTAATATTGTAAATTCCGATGGAATTTCCTGCTTCCACCGTTTCCTTGTCGTTCTTTTGCAGACGGCGGTTTATTTCCTCACTGTTCGTTCCGACTCCATTGTCCCGCACGGAAATCACTAAAATTCCTTCTTCCTGCGTGGCGATAACCTCTATCTGCTTTTCTCCGTGTTTGTTTTTCAAGCCATGATTCAGCGCATTTTCCACAAGAGGCTGTAAGGAAATTCTGGGAACGGAATCCTGCAATACCTCTTCCTCAATCCGAAAGCTGTATTTTACTTCCTCCCGCATCCTGACATTCATTACAAAAATATAATTTTTTAAATGATTAATCTCTTTCATAACCGTAGAATACGGATGCTTCATATCCAGACTGTAACGAAAGATACTGGATAAGGATTGACACAGGCTGCTGACAATTTCACAATTCTGTATACTGGAAATACTGCTCATGGTATCCAGTGTATTGTATAGAAAATGAGGATTAATCTGTGCCTGCAGAGCCTTATACTCTGCCTTATTCAGCAATAGCTGACTTTCATATTCTTTTCCGATTAATCGTTGGATTTCATCTAACATCTCGTTAAATTCTTTTCCGAGCAGTCCGATTTCATCTTCCTTTTGATAATCTACTCTCAGCTCCGTCTGCCCCGTACGAATTTGAGTAATCGTAGCCATCAGCGATTCTAAAGGCTTCGTCAGAGTTTTCGTTATATAGGAAATCACCACCGCAATTAGTACAACCATAATTACCGCAATGAAAATCAGGTTTTTCGTCAGCATCTCCTGATTCTGCCGCAGCATCTCCTGTGGCATAATGGAATACGCATCCAGATTGTATTTCTGTTGCGATACCTGAAACAACACCTTATTTCTCTCAGAAATGCTTTGAAGCTCCGAAAGCTCTCCGCGCCGGATGCCGGTATCAATTTTTTCATAATAGGAAGCACTTTCCTCTTCCAGATTTCCAATAGCAAATATCTGTCTATCACCAAGTGGCTGTAACCATATGTATGTTTTTTCGTTAATCATGTATTTTTCCATAATCTTTTTCAGAGCATTGCTGTCTACATCACAAACGATATAACCGATACGGTCATTTAAGTTGGTATTGTTATAAATTTTTAAAACAAAACGCACAATATTCTTTTCCCGATATTGATTGTAATAACTGGAAATCAACATACTGGCATCCGATGATGCAATATATTCTTTTACTTTTTCTCCATTATATTGTGCATCCTCATATATGTCCTTCGGATAATTATGCTTCGGTGTCACCGCCCTCCGATAAGTACTGATAATCTCATGGTCAGCCGTATAGATATAGGCGGCAACGACTCCATCCGAGGTGGCAAAGTTCTCCGTCGCCATCGTATAGGCGCGGCGATAATGCTCCTCTCTAAGCCAGTTTATCGAACAGCCGCTTCCCAAATCCTCCAAAAACTCTTTATCATTATAAATCTCGATTAAACCGCTCTCTATATTTTTAAAAAAGGTATACAGCTCATTCTGCATATTTTCCAGTGTATGAAAGCTCTCATTTTCTGCCTGCTCATAAATGAGCGATGCCGATGCTCTCTGGTACAAAAAGGTCTGTATTCCAAGTGCCAGCAGTGTACTGCACAGACACACAATCAATATTTTTTCACGCATTCGCAGCCTCAAGTCCGTATCCTCCTTTATATATTCTCTTAACTTCTCATATCTATTTTAAAGAATCTTGTTTGCACATGCAATTTATTTCCTAAGGAATCTGTATTTCAAAAAGAAAAAAGAGTCATGCACAGACTCTTCTTTCTATTTTTGCCATATTATATTGAAATACCATCTGAAATAGTTACAGCACCTTGCTTCCGTTGGCCGTCAGCTTAAATTTTGCACCAAGCATTTCCGCAGAGCGTCTGCACATCATCATTCTGCCGAGAAAGATATCAAAATACTCATACATGGTACAAATTTTTTCATCAATCTGAAGATTTAGCGAAATAACATTTTTCTCCGTATTCGCCTTCAGCCTCGCCTCAGTTACCGCATAATTCACTCTGTCATGAATATCAAAGCTCGCCATTTCCTTGCTTCGCACCCGATTTCTGCGCACATCTGTTTTATCCGCAATAATCACCGCAGCTGACACCACATCTACTGCTCCACCCGTAGATTCATCATGATTTCCGATGGCAGACACAACGATCAATCTATCCTCCAGTGTCATATCCGTTTTTTTAAGAATATCATTTGCCAGAAGTGCTCCGTACTCCGCATGTCTGCTCCGATTTATCGCATTTCCAATATCATGCATATACCCCGCAATCTTTGCCAGCTCTGTCGTATGCTCATCATGCCCGAACTGCTTCAAAAGCTGCGCTGCATGCTCTGCCACAATTGCGCAATGTATCGCTGAATGATCTGTATATCCAAGCACCCCCAGATTTGCATTCCCTTTTTCTAAATATGCATTTATCTCTTTGTTTTTTCTGATTTCCTTATAGGTCACTTATTTCTTCCTCTTTCCTATATTTTTCCTATTGTTTGCTTCTTTTCCCACTATTATTTTAAACCATCCGGACATCAGATATATGCATATCTTTGTATAAGCTATGTTAATTTTTTGTTAAATACGGGAATTTGTCCTTGGCATAAAATTATCCTCGTTAAAACACAAAAACACAAGTATTTTTTTGCAGCAAATCTTTTCTATGTACCGTAATCAGATTTACATGCCTTAGCAATACTTGTGTCGTTTTTATATAATATTTTTTTCAACAGTTTTGAATTTTAACAGAAAAAACTCTCAAAAGTCAAGAAGATAATTTTCATTTCGGTATTCATTTTAACATTCAAAAGCCGTGCGCACTGCTTCGAACGACACCCATACACGTTACCTTTACAGCCAACTCCGCCCAGGCACCCTCACGGCACACGAATGGTTCTGCTTAGTGCTGCTTTGTTCCCAACCTGACACGGTTCGCAGATATCCGTTGCGTAAGACCCAGACTTCAACATCACTTATAAAGGGCAGCTATACAAGCCAAAGTCCTCAGACAGTGCATCACCCCTGCTATAGCGGATTGCAGGTGCAGGGCACCGCTAACGCCCCGGCTGCACGGCTTATTTAGTATACTTGGTTTTCTGCGTAAAGTCAACGGTCTGCCGTGGATTCCGACTCTTTTTCATCGCATTTTTCACACATTTCCCGCTTCATCCGCATCTCCTTTTCCTTTTTGTTACGAATACGTAGCTCTTTAAAAAAATCGGTTAGCAGATTGCTGCACTCCTCTCCAAGTACATCCTCCGTAATCTCTACCTGATGATTAAATGCCGGCTCCTGCAGGATATTTAAAACAGAGCCTCCGCAACCGGCCTTCGGATTACGACAGCCCATTACCACCTTGGGTATCCTCGCCTGCACTATTGCACCGGAGCACATCTGGCATGGTTCCAGAGTCACATACAAGGTGCACTCCTCCAGCCTCCAGTCCCCCACTACTTTACTTGCCTTTCTAATTGCCGTAATTTCCGCATGCGACAAGGTGCTTTTGTCTGTATTTCTCCGATTATAGCCTCTGCCAATAACTTTGTCTTTATACACGATTACACATCCGATAGGCACCTCACCGAGCGCATATGCCTTTTTTGCCTGTCGGATTGCTTCTTTCATATATTTTTCATCTGTTGTCATATCTTTCACCCGATTTATCCTAATAAACATTTTTCTCAAAGCATTCTCTTTTAACTTATTCTTTATTATATCATTTTTTACAGTTCAAATCATATGGTTTCTTTTCTATTTCAAAGATGCTATAATAGGCAAAGTATTCTATTATCATACAACTAATTCACGGAGTCATTATTATGCAGTTAACTCATGCAAGTACAAATGCACACTACGAACAAATCGAAACATTATACGAAAAATCCTTTCCCTCATGTGAGCGCAAACCATTTTCCTTAATTCTCGAAAAGCAGCAATCCGGAAATGTAGATGTTCTCATGCTGGAAGAAAGCGGACAATTTGCGGGACTCGCCATCACCATGATGGACAAAGATTTGGTTTTGCTGGACTATTTTGCAATCGAAGAATCCATGCGCGGCAAAGGCTTCGGTTCTGCCGCCCTGCATCTTCTCTTTGATTTTTATAAAGGAAAACGTTTCTTTTTGGAAATCGAAAGCACATTAGCCCCCGCCGATAATAAAGCCCAACGGCTTCTTCGCAAACAATTTTATCTCGCAAATGATATGACGGAGCTCGGAATTCAGGCGAATGTATTTGAAACTGATATGGAGCTGTTGGGCCATAATATATCCCTTACCTTTGAAGAGTATCAAAATATATATCGCAACGTTTACGGAACAAAAAAAGCGGCTCACATTATCTTATTGTAAGCCGCCTTAATATCTCATTTTTCTTATTACAGCACATCACTTTACTACATTACATTAACTAATGCCCACAGGTATGACTGCCGCAACCATGTTCACCGCACTGATGTCCACCCTCTCCGTGCTCATGGTCATGATGATTACATTTTACATTTGGGTTAAAGCTCAGATTGTCGGCAAGCAAAGCTTTTACTGCCTCATCCGCACTGCCTGACACTCCTCCGTAGAGTGTAATGCCCGCTTCTGCCAATGCTATCTGGGCACCGCCACCAATGCCACCGCAAATCAATACATCTACCTGATTCTCTCCCAAAAATCCGGCCAATGCACCATGCCCGCTTCCGTTTGTATCTACAATCTGCTCCGATACAATCACTCCATTGTCCGTATCATATAATTTAAACTGCGCAGTATGTCCGAAATGCTGAAAAATTTGTCCGTTTTCATAAGTAACCGCTATTTTCATCCTATGTGCTCCCTTCCAAAAACTATCCTTAATACTCCTTATTCGCTGTCTATTATAGCATAATTCTTTGCTAAATCTCCACCTTTTTCATATAATATCCAAAGTCTCCGCATTTCGCCGCCACTTCTTCCCCCTGTCCATCCGTCTTACGGCTGTTTCCTGCTGACGAACGGGCAAAGCCTTCAAACCCAAACATTACAGCCACCTTTTTTTCTCTGTCAAAATAGTTTCCCGGCGCACCGATATAATATATCTCATCACTATCCTGTCCCATTTTTCCGAGAATCACATGATGGTAATTATAAAAGCTGTGAAGCAAAAAGCTATTACTTACTAAATTTTGATATTCCTTTCGCAGTACTACAAAATCCTTTGGGGTAATGGTAATATACTCCTCCTCTTCCCCAAAGGGATGACATACCGGATATGTACTGCATAACTGTTTCCACTTATCCTCAAAAAGCGGTTCCTGCAACGAAAGCTCTTCCGCTTTCACTTCAGGCTCTTTTGACACTTTCTTCACAGGCACTTCCACGGATTCTTTCGAAATTTCCCGCTCCGGCAAAACCTCCTCCTGCTCTGATAACTCTGTCTCCTGCTCCGGCAAGCCAACCACCTGCTCTGATAAAGCAAGCTCCTGTTCCATCAAAACCGCCTTCTGCTCCGGTAGCGTTCCCCATTCCCAATCCGCCAAACAATATTTATCCTCTGAAAGCATCAGCTTGAAACCGGACACATCAAATACAGAAAGCCCTTTCCCATCTATATTTCCGATATTATGACATGCATTATAGTAGCCTGTCCCTTTATCAATTACAAATCTGCCGATTCGCTTCTCTTCCTGTCCTATCGGCAAAATCTCACATATACCGCTTTCACCAGCATCCTTTAGATGTATGTCTATTGTTACCTCTTCACCCTTTACCAGAATCTTTACATATCCACAGCTTCTCTTTTTTTCTCCGTTCTCATAATAATCAAAATAAGAAACTATCTTTTTAAAATAAAACAACCCTGTCCCTCCAATCACAATCGTATAACTACGATTATTATATTCGGGGACAGGGCTTTTTAGACCTTTTACATATCCGTCGTTTCCAAATATTTCAAATAACTTACTACCATAAGAGCAATATTAAATGTCAGTGCATCTTCAAAAACTCTCATATCCAGTCCGGTTGCTTTTTGCACCTTCTCAATTCGATATACAAGTGTATTTCGATGTACAAAAAGTTGTCTCGCCGTCTCTGATATATTCAGATTATTTTCAAAGAACTTTTGCACCGTAGACAAAATTTCTTCATCAATGTCCTCCGGCATCTCTTCGCTGCCAAAGATTTCTCTTATGAAAATCCGGCACAGATTTTCCGGAAGCTGATAAATCAATCTGCCAATTCCAAGCGCGTGATATGCTGTGACATGTCTTTCCGCATAAAAGATTCTGCCTACTTCCAAAGCAACCTTTGCTTCCTTAAATGACTTCGATACATCCTTCAACTCTGAAACAATGGTTCCGTAGGATACTTTTACGTTTACCATAGCTTCCGCATTGACCATGTCGACAATCATTTCCGCAGTTTCTTTTAACTCCTGATAACCCTCGCCTTCTTCCAAAGACTTAATCAGAATAATATTTTTCTCCTCAACCGCTGTCAAATAGTCTCCGTTATAAGGAACAAACAGCCCCTTTAACAGTTCCATAATCTCTCCGTTGTCTTCACAGTCTGCTTCAATTAAGAGCACCGCCCTGTTTCCTTCAACGGGAATCAACAGTTTTTTTGCCCGGTTATATATATCTACCAGCAAAAGATTATCCAGTATCAGATTTTGCAGAAAGCTGTCTTTGTCCAGCTTCTCTTTATAGGCAACCATGAGCTGCCGCAACTGACTCACTGCAATCTTTCCGACCATATATGCATCTTCGCTTCCGCTTGCCAAAACGAGATAAACCGTTTCCTCCTCTTGTGTAACCTTGAGCAGACAATTTCCGTTTATCATCTGACTATCCGCAGCAGACCCCGCAAAATCGGAAATCTGCGACGCAGACAGCTTTCTTTGTTCCGTTGTGGATGCCACTATATTTCCTAATGTATCCATAACGCATAAATCCGTTTTCGTAATGCTTCTTAATTCTTCAATGCTTGATTGAATGGTCTGGCTTGATAGCATGTTTCTCCTTAATTTGTAATAATCTGTTCTGTATCTTTGTCAAATACATGAATCTTTTCTACGTCGAAAGCAAATTTAACCTTGCTTCCTGTTCTTGCAGTTGTACGAGCATCAACTCTTGCTGTAATCGGGAACTCACCCAAATCAAAGTACAGATATACTTCTGCACCAAGAAGCTCATATACTTTAATTGTAGCTTCAAATGCATTCTTAGATGTCTCTACGAACATTTCGGAATCATATACATCTTCCGGACGAATACCGAGAACAACTGTCTTTCCATTGTAACCGCCATCGATAATTTTCTTAGCTTTTGCAGGCGGAAGCTCAATCTTCAGACCGGATGTTTTTGCATATACAGTTTCTCCTGCAACTTCGATTTCCGCATCAATAAAGTTCATCTGAGGGGAGCCCATGAATCCTGCTACAAACAGGTTCTGTGGTTTTTCATATAAATTCTGCGGACTGTCAACCTGCTGAACAACACCGTCCTTCATAACAACGATTCTTGTTCCCAAGTCGGAGGCCAAGCGGTCTTAGGAAGACAATGTCATAAATCAACTCCTTGGCTCACAGAACGACATGGCTACGATCCGACTTCCTGCTACAAACAGGTTCTGTGGTTTTTCATATAAATTCTGCGGACTGTCAACCTGCTGAACAACACCGTCCTTCATAACAACGATTCTTGTTCCC
>JAZNIP010000294.1:0-13053 GCA_045577575.1 Lachnospiraceae bacterium
TATGAATACAAGGATGCAGGTCTGTCTGACAAAGCAGAAATCGAATTCTCTTACAGCGACAACATGAAAAACATCTTTGACTTATATATCAACAATTCCACATGCGCTCCTGGATTATTAGGAAGCAAGGCAGTTACAGACTCTATGGCTGAGTTTGCTTTAGGTCAGGCAGCAATGGTTCAGAATGGTAACTGGGCATGGGGTCAGGTTGCAGGCGTAGAAGGCAACACAGTAAAAGAAGAAGACATTAAATTCATGCCAATCTACACAGGTGTTGAAGGAGAAGAAGAACAGGGTCTTTGCACAGGTACAGAGAACTTCTGGTGTGTAAACAGTCAGGTATCTGAAGCAGATCAGAAAGCAACCATTGATTTCATCACATGGATGGTTACTTCTGAAAAAGGTAAAGACTATATGGTAAATACACTTGGAAATGCAGCTCCGTTTACAACCTTTACTGACGAAGAGAAGCCGAGCGATCCGCTTGCAAAAGAAATGTATCGTTATATGGAAAGCGGAAAAACAAGTGTAACATGGAACTTTACAACCTTCCCAAGTCAGGACTTCAAGGATGATTTTGGTGCAGCTCTTCTTGAGTATGCAAACGGAAACATGACATGGGATGAAGTAAAAGATTACGCAGTAACAAGATGGGCTGAAGAGAAAGCAGCAATTGCTCAGTAAGCACAACAGAGTAAGTAAAAAAGTAAGTAAGATACTTGCATGGTGCAGCCACCCGGTACTCGGCGAGGTGTCGGGTGGCTCATTTTATGCAGATATGCAGGCAGCCGTCAGCACATTCGAGGGAGTGATAAGGCTTCTTCGGTGCAAATGGTTTCCAAAAGGAGATTATATATGGAAAAAACACTGAAAAAATATTTCGTTATCTTCACAGTGCCTACCATCATTGCATTTACATTTGCATTTATTGCACCATTTGTGATGGGTGTGTATCTGTCTTTCTGCAAATTTAATACGATTAAGAATGCAACATGGGTAGGACTGGAAAACTATAAAGCCGTTTTCGCAAGCAATTCGGGGTTTGTAAGTGCACTGTTATTCACAACACTTTTTACATTGGTAGCCATTATAACCATTAATATTTTTGCGTTTGGAATAGCACTGCTTCTTACAAGAAAAATGAAGGGTACTAACCTTTTCAGAACAATTTTCTTTATGCCAAATCTGATTGGCGGTATTGTACTTGGTTATACATGGCAGCAGATGATTAATGCCGTGTTATTGAAATATGAAACAACGATTGTTTCCAATGCCAAATTTGGTTTTTGGGGACTGGTATTACTTATGAACTGGCAAATGATTGGTTACATGATGATTATCTATATTGCAGGTCTTCAGAATGTGCCAACTGAACTGATAGAGGCAGCAAAAATTGACGGAGCAACAAAGGGACAGACATTGTTCAGAGTGACGATTCCGATGGTTATGCCATCCATTACCATCTGCATGTTCCTGACACTTTCAAACAGCTTCAAGCTGTTTGACCAGAACCTTGCGCTCACCAATGGTGCACCGATGAATAAGACACAGATGCTGGCACTGAATATTTACTCCACCTTCTACGGAAGAGCGGGCTCGGAGGGTATCGGACAGGCGAAGGCAGTTATCTTCTTTATCATCGTAGCGTTGATTGCACTTGTACAGCTGCGGGCAACAAGAAGTAAGGAGGTACAGCAGTAATGGGAAAGAGAACAGAAGTAAGCAATAAAAAAGCAGTAAACATTGTGATATTTATCTTTCTGACAGTGATTGCAATTTGCTTTTTATATCCGTTATTATTTATACTGATTAACTCCTTTAAAGGAAAGCTGTTTATCAGCCGTAATCCTTTTTCACTTCCGGATGCAGAGACCTTTGTGGGCATCGGCAATTATGTGACAGGTATTACAAAGACAGGAATGCTTTCTGCAGTTGGATATTCCCTGTTTATTACTGTAGTATCCGTGGTTATGATTATACTGTTTACATCCATGACCGCTTATTACATTACAAGAGTACATTCTAAAGTGACAAGCGCACTTTACTACATGTTTGTATTTTCCATGATTGTACCGTTCCAGATGGTTATGTTTTCTATGGTAGCACTGGCAGACCAGTTCCACTTGAAAAATCCGGTAGGTATGTGTATCTTGTATTTAGGCTTTGGTGCCGGACTTTCGGTGTTTATGTTCAGCGGTTTTGTAAAATCCATTCCGCTTGAAATCGAAGAAGCGGCCATGATAGATGGAGCGAATCCATTGGAAACTTATTTCCAGGTTGTATTTCCGATTTTAAAACCGACGGCAATTACAGTAGCGATTTTGAATGCGATGTGGATTTGGAATGACTTCCTTCTTCCGTATCTGGTAATTGGTGTGGGTACCGAGTATAAAACCATTCCGGTTGTTGTACAGATGCTGGTAGGTTCTAACGGAAATAAGGATATGGGTGCCTTGATGGCAATGCTTGTGATTGCGATTATTCCGATTATTATATTCTATTTATTCTGTCAGAAATACATCATTGAGGGTGTTGTGGCAGGTGCAGTGAAAGGATAGCTATGAGAAGAAGTGGTATATTAATGCCGGTTTCTAGTATTCCATCTAAATATGGAATCGGTACATTTTCAAAAGAAGCATATGAGTTTGTAGACTTTCTGGAAAAGTCCGGGCAGAAGCTGTGGCAGATTCTGCCACTGGGACCTACCGGCTACGGCGATTCTCCGTATCAGTCCTTTTCAACCTTTGCAGGAAATCCTTACTTTATTGATTTGGAAGCACTGGTAAAGGAAGGGTATCTGACACAAGAGGATTGTGAGTCATATGATTTTGGCTCTGATGAGGAAAATGTAGATTATGAAAAAATCTATCTTTCCAGATTTAAAATCCTGTATCAGGCTTATAAGAACAGTCATATCACAGAAAATCCGGAGTTCAGAGAGTTCTGTCAGGAAAATGCATATTGGCTTACTGACTATGCATTGTATATGGCGGTAAAAAATTCCTTTGAAGGAAAGAGCTGGATTTATTGGGATGAGCCGATTAAAATGCGTACGCCACAGGCATTGGCGCATTATCGTGAAAAATATGCAGATGAAATTTTGTTTTATGAGTTCCAGCAGTTTCAGTTTGCGAAGCAGTGGAGCGCACTTAAGGCTTATGCTAACAATAAGAACATAGAAATCGTAGGAGATATTCCGATTTATGTGGCACTGGACAGTGCCGATACATGGGCGAATCCGGAGCTGTTTCAGTTGGATGAAACCTGTACACCGACAGCGGTGGCAGGCTGCCCGCCGGATGCTTTTTCCGCAACCGGACAGCTTTGGGGTAATCCGTTGTATCACTGGGACTATCACAGAGAGACCGGTTACAAATGGTGGATTCAGAGGATTGCGTATTGCTACCGGTTGTATGATGTGGTGAGAATTGACCATTTCCGAGGCTTTGATGAATACTATTCGATTCCGTACGGAGATGAGACGGCAGAGTACGGACATTGGGAGCAGGGACCGGGCTATGATATTTTCAAAGCCCTTAAGGCAGAGCTTGGGAAAATTCAGGTGATTGCAGAGGATTTGGGCTTTTTGACACCGTCGGTTATCCGACTTGTGAAAAAAACAGGATATCCGGGAATGAAGGTATTGCAGTTTGCATTTGATTCACGCGAGGAAAGCGATTATTTACCGCATAATTACACGCAGAATTGTGTGGTATATACCGGAACACATGATAACGATACTACGATTGGCTGGTACAATACCTTTAACCGTAAGGATAAGAGCTTTGCGAAAAAATATCTGGATATCAGAAGCAGTAAAGACATTCATTGGGTATTTATCCGTTCGGCACTTTCCAGTGTGGCAGATACGGCAGTAATTCCGATGCAGGATTATCTGGGGCTTGGTGGTGAGGCTCGTATGAATGAACCATCTACACTGGGCAAAAACTGGAAGTGGCGTATGCAGGCGGATGCATGTACGGATGAGCTTGCAGAAAAGATACGCACTATGGTAAAATTGTACGGTAGACTATAAGATAAGGAGCGGCAGTATGGAAGAGATCACCATTAAAGATATTGCCCGAATGTGCGGCGTAGGTGTCAGTACTGTTTCCAGAGCGATGAACAATCATCCGGACATCAACCCGGAAACAAAGGAAATGATTCTTTCTGTCATCAAGGAACACAGCTATATTCCGAATAATAGTGCCAGAAATCTGAAACGTACGGACGCAAAAAGCATTGCTGTTTTGGTAAAGGGTATGACCAATCCATTTTTCAGCAGTATGATTAAGGTGATGGAAGCGGAAATTAAAAAGAGAAAATATTCTCTCGTATTGCTGCATGTTGATTTTAATGAAGATGAAGTAGATGTGGCATTGGAGCTGATCAAGGAAAAAAGGCTTCGTGGAATCATTTTTTTAGGCGGACATTTTTTCCACTCCGAGGAAAAGCTGAAAATGTTGCAGGTACCGTTTATTTTAAGTACGGTAGGATGTCCGCCGGGTAATATGAGCAGGGATTTGTATTCCTCCATATCGGTTGATGATGAAAAGGAAAGCAGCCGAATCGTTCAGTATCTGATTGATAAGGGGCATCGTGACATTGCCATTTTGTCAGCGGAGGATGATGATGTCAGCATCGGTAAGCTGCGTTTAGATGGTTACAAAAAGACGCTGGAGAAAAATGGGATTCCGGTTCGTGACGAGTTGATTTGCAGCATGGACTGCAGCATTGAATTTTATTCCATGGAAAATGGATACAAGGTAACGAAGGAGTTGCTTGCCAGCGGCACAAAATGCACGGCAATCTTTGCGATTTCGGATATTCTTGCTATCGGTGCATGTAGGGCAATCTTTGAAAGTGGTAAAAGGGTGCCGGCGGATTATGCGGTAGCAGGCTTTGACGGTATTGAGCTGGGTAGATTTTACACACCGTCAATTACCACGGTACGGCAGCCGGCAGAGAAGCTTGCTGAGGCGACGGTCAGCCTGCTGTTTGAAATTATCGCAGGACGAAAGAAGCATCAGCATCTTGTGTATGATGCAGAATTTTTGGAAAGAGAATCCACAGGGAAAATTTAATGGATATAGCGGAAAACGGCTTTTCACGGAAAGCCGTTTTTGTTATGATAAAATTTATATTTATAAAATAGGAGATGAGGTCATATGCGTCCGGGAAAGATAAGCAAGATGTTTGCAAAAGCACATGAGGAGCTGCGCAGGAAGCCGATTGTTTCGGCAGTGTATTTTTTGCTGAGAATTTTTGTTATCGTAATAATGATTGCTCAATTTTATAATAGAAATTTTGAAAATGTGTTTTTATGTATCCTGACACTGATACTATTTTTGATGCCCACGATTTTGGAACGACAGCTCAAAATCGATTTTCCGAATACGATGGAAATTATCATTATGTGTTTTATTTTTGCAGCAGAAATATTGGGTGAAATTCGTTCTTATTATATTTTGTTTCCTTACTGGGATACGATGCTGCATACGCTGAACGGATTTTTATGTGCAGCGGTGGGATTTTGTCTGGTGGACATGCTGAATCGGCACGAGAGATTCTCGCTTTCCCTGTCACCGGTGTTTATGGCGATTGTTGCATTTTGCTTTTCCATGACAATCGGTGTACTGTGGGAGTTTTTTGAATGTATGATGGATCAGTTTTTGTTGTTTGACATGCAAAAGGATATGGTAGTTCATACGATATCTACCGTGATGCTGGATCCTACCGGAAAAAATAATACGGTGGTTATCAGGGATATCACGGATGTCATTGTAGTCGCCGGAGGGGAAGAAATTCCGCTTGGTCTGGGAGGTTATCTGGATTTGGGGATTTTGGATACGATGAAGGATTTATTTGTGAATTTCATTGGTGCGATTGTTTTTTCGGTTATCGGATATTTCTATGTAAAGAATCGTGGCAAGGGGCGGTTTGCGAAACGGTTTATTCCGCAGGTGGTAGAGGAAGGAGAATTTTAGAAGAAAAGGGGTATAATTTCGGCATTTGAGGAATAACGGAAATTATATGTGATAAATTGTGGATAACAGATTGAAAAAAAGGTGCTCTTTGGACTTTGAAAGAGCACCTTTTTTTCAAATGAAAGGTATCTATGGAAAATGAAGAGGTGGAATGGAACGTGTATGATGTGAGGAGATAGGGCCTTAACGCTGTTTTAGGCTAAAAAAGAAAGGAGTTATTGTACAAGTTATATTATAATTTCAAAAAATTATAGACAGTTTGTTCAGTATAAAACAGATTCCTTGTTTATAAATTGTGTAAGGGTTAAAGAAGGGAGATAAATATGATTTTTGAAATTGCAATATGTGATGATTGTGAGACGGACAGGCATTATTTGAAAATGCAGATTGAAAGGCTGATAAAGGAGCGGGGAGATATTAGGATTCATGAATACGAGTCAGGCATCAGCTTGTTGGAAGCGATGAGAAGCATTGTGTTTTCTGCTATCTTTTTAGATATTCAGATGGCAGGAATAGACGGCAATATAACGGCAAAAGAAATCCGTGATATAGACAAAAATGTTGTTTTAGGATTTTATACAGGCTTTGCCGAGCCGTCCCCAATCAGCTTTGAGGTGCAGCCGCACCGATATATTATGAAGAACATGCAAAATGAGCAGAAGCAGACATACATAAACGACATTTTAAAGCAAATGCTTTGCATTGGGAAAATGCCTATGTTGACAGCCAGAGTTGCAAGGCAGCAAATACGAATTCATGCAGAACATATTATTTATATAGAGAAGTATAAAAAGAGCACAAGGGCTCATATCAGTAGACAGGCATTTCAGATTTACGGGATAGAAGAGTCTGAGAACAAACCGGATATTCGTATACAGGGAAAGCTGAAGGAGATATATGAGAAATTAGAAAAGCATGGTTTCGGGTGGCCGCATGACAGCTATATCATTAACTTTAATTACATATATTCCTGCACAGCCAAAGTACTAAAATTGATGGAAGTAGATGATATCTTTCAAATTACAAGAAGTAAAGCAAAAGAGTTTAACAAAAAGAAAGACAGTTATATGTGCTCAAAGTATATAAAAGGGGAGGAAACATTATGATGCCGGAGAGATTTACGCTGTTTTATCTTTTTCTTTGCATTGCAGATATTTATATGCTTTATCGTTTTTTGGCTGCTATGTTTGAGAAGCGTTATAAGAGGAGAGGGACTATTCTCTGCTTTTTGTTATTTGCAGGAGCAGCTTTTTTGGTAAATTCTTATGGCATAAGTTTGGTGAATTTATTGATTTTGCCTGTTTTATATTATTTTTATGTGATGGTGGAATTTCAGATTTCGATTAGAAACGGAATTATTTATACACTCATTTTTTATGCCATATTTGCAGGAGGAGAAGTTTTTTTTGAGATATGGCACAAATTTCTCTCTGAGAATCAATTATTTCCGGTTGTTTCATGGAGGTTGGGAGAAGGAATCGTTTTCTTGTTAATTAGTTATTTGCTGCGATTTATGTTTCTTTTATTTATTGAACATTTTCTAAAAAAAATAGAGATAAACAGAGAACAGAGTCATGCATGGTATCTGTTAATTGTTCCGATTGTATCTCTTACCATTTTGTGCAGCTTTATATATATGGAGTTCCCGGAAGGATTTTCATTGCAGCTTGTTAACAGTGCAGGGGCTTTGCTGCTGTATTTTCTGAATGCGGCTATGTTTATTATTTTAGAGCGATATACGGTTGTTATGAACCGGATAAAGGCAGAGGAGCTGCATAAGACAAAGCAGGAAATGGAAGAAGAACGCATACAAAGCATACTTAGACTGAATGAAAGCTATCGCTGCTATATGCATGATGTCCATGCCTATTTTAGTCATTTGCGAATGCTGGCGTTAGAAGGAAAAAATCAGGAAATCGTGGAAGTAATAGACGATGTGGAAGGGAAAATGCAGGAGGAGACAAGGGAAAGCCTTTACAGTGGAAACAGTATTTTAAATGCCATATTGGCAGAGCGCGAGATGAAGGCGAGACGTAGTGGAATCAATATGAATATTTTTGTGGAAAATTTTTTAAAAATCGATTTTATATCTCCGGCGGATATGATTTCCATGTTTGGTAATTTAATGGATAATGCACTGGAGGCAACTCTCAAATGCGAGGAGGGGCGTAGAAACATCGATGTAAAATTTTTTATGGGAAACAGACATATGCTGGTCATGCACATTGAAAATAATTATGCGGAGCCCATAAAACGCAGCGGAGACAGACTATTAACGAGCAAAAGGGATGTCAGACAGCATGGACTTGGAATCGGAATCGTGAGAAAAATTGCGGAAAAATACGGCGGAGCATTGGGAACGGAGACGAGAGGCAATATTTTTGCGGCTACCCTGACCATATCGGCATGCAAATAATACAAATGCAGATTTTGGCAGAGAAGATGTATAATTTTGGAGCCTGTGAGGTGTAAAATGGCATTTTATGTTATTTTGTAAAAAAAACAGGGAGGATAATGTTATATGAAAAAACTGTTCCAATTGATGAAAAAGAAGCCGGGAATGCTCTATGCGGCAAATGCGATGGCGATGGTAATGCTGATGTATTCGGCAAATGCAGCATGCCTGTGGACACAGGGACAGCCGGAAATGCCGGAGGCAGTACGCAGATTCAGGAGATTTTAATGCTGAAAAAAATCGCAGAGCAGGTGGTAGGCTGGCAGGTGGAAAAGGGCTACTTGCCGGATGGAGAGAGGGAAGTATATATATATGCTTATGAAGTGCTGTTAAATCAGGTCATAAATATTTTGCTGTCTGTTCTCATTGCGATAGGTATGCAGGACGCAATGACAGTCTTCGTGTTTCTTATCAGCTATATTCCGCTGCGCTCTTATTGCGGCGGATATCATGCAAAGACACATCTGCGGTGTTCTGTTATTTCTGCGGTATTGCTCCTTATCATATGTGTTATTATGCGGGCACTTAACGATTCAGGGGATATGTTTTTGATTCCGATGGCATGTTTGCTCTCCGGAGCACTGATTTTCAGATATGCTCCGGTAGAAAGCAAAAACAAACCGTTGGATGAAGCGGAACAACAGTGTTATCGAAAACGTGGCAGGATAATATGGCTGGCAGAGGTTGTGCTAGCGGCTATAATCTGGCCGCTGGACGGAGCCATCGTCAGAGTGAT
This sequence comes from Lachnospiraceae bacterium, assembly GCA_045577575.1. Classification (GTDB taxonomy): domain Bacteria; phylum Bacillota; class Clostridia; order Lachnospirales; family Lachnospiraceae; genus VSOB01. Next base: position 9,179 of record JAZNIP010000294.1, read on the forward strand.
TGCACTAAGCCATATTACATTTGGTGTAATGCTGTGTGTGGAAGTATTAAAAACTCGAATGAATGTAAGCAAAGGAGCTGTTGCAAAGGTAGATGAATAATCTGCCGGAGCAATGGCTCTTTTTTGGCTTTATTAGGAAAGTCCTTGTCACACTAATGTGTGAAAGCCATTCCCATAAAGCAAAAATGCTCCGCAGGCGGACTCTTTGTTCTAAAAAGATAAAAACGGAAGGCGATATGTACAATTTCAGAACTGTTATTGAAAAAATATATGCAATAAGTAAAATAACTAAATATAGGGAAAGGCTTTATGCGAGGCGGGATTACAGGAGTATGATAAAAAACAAATGAAGTATTTTGAACTGGTAAATACACTGGAGCTTAAATATGCTCCCAAAATAAAAAATTCGCGGACAAAGGTGGAAGAAAAAGACATTCAATCAAAAAGCTTTTCCCAATTGCCGCAGACACAGCTTTGGGTATTGGAACCGTCTGAACGGATCATATTTACAGATATCATATTATTTCCGTTTCTGTTAGTATCTCCAAATGTTAAAAAAATTATTGAAATGCATCAGGCAGATTGCTGTTATAGGGATATTATTTTACTTGATGAAGTTAGCGGGAAAACAAAGCTATATCATTTGCCGATGCTTTATGAAACAAATCAATTACAAATTATAAGTAGGAAAAGAGGTGATATGGAGGGCTGGCAAAAGCTGAGAGAAGAAAGCAGTGCAAGGAGACCTGTGATAAAAAGTAACATATTTCAGGTCAGAGACACGTTGATGCAGCACACGATTATTTCATTGGAGTTAGCGGAGAGCTTGCTGAGCAACAGAACATTTGGAATAGGATTAAGAGAAGTAGAATTAATAATGAAAGTGAAGGACGGACCGATAAAAAATGAATCGTAAAACACAAATGGAACTATGCATACATGAGTATCGAATCAGTCGACGAAAGGAAAAAAGCATGTATGTAATGAGACACTATAATGAAATGATTCATTCTTTCAACCGTATAGTAGACAAGCTGATTCAGCAGCAGTTACATCTGCAGAAGTCAGGTAAGATGGATGAGATAAAGGCATTGTGCTTTTTGCGACTGCTGTCCAGTGAATATACGGGAAGCTATGAGATGGCGGTTGGGATGTGCAGTAAAAGAGTACATTTGGATGAACATATGGCACATGTATATTGGAAGCCGGAGGCTGTATATGAGGGGATTGATACGGAGATAGAGGCATTGGGAAGGTTTTTAAGAAAATGGTTTTCCCACATAGAAGAGTATGAGATATTGTGCCTGAAACAAGAACTGTTAGCGGATGATTGGCTTGTATTCGGGAAAATAATACGAGTTTTGGCAAAGGTAGCAGAGCAAAGAATTATGAATAGTTCTATATTAAAGGGAAAAGAGATACAGGTATTATTCGGTGATTATACGGGGCAATTGAGAAATGTGTGCCTGATTGGTGCGGATAATACTATTTGAAAATCAAAAATATGGGAGGTTTGTCGATTGTAAAATGCCTTCTTTACCTATAAAATGTATATGGGGTAAAGAAGGGAGATAAATATGATTTTTGATGTTGCGATATGTGATGACTGCCGGATGGACAGGCAGTATCTAAAAATACAGATTGAAAAGCTGATAAACGGAAAAGGTGACATTCGGATTCATGAGTATGAGTCCGGTACGGATTTGCTGGATGCAATGAAATGCATTGTATTTTCCGCAATTTTTTTGGATATTCAGATGGAGGGAATGGACGGCAATGTGACGGCGAAGGAAATCCGTGATATGGATAAAAATGTGGTGTTGTGCTTTTATACCGGATTCGCAGAGCCATCGCCTGTCAGCTTTGAAGTACAGCCATATCGATATATTATGAAGAATATGTCGGAACAACAAAAGAAAACTTATATTAACGATATTTTGGAGCAGATGTTGTGTATCAGCAGAATGCCGATGCTGACTGCCAGAGTGGCAAGGCAGCAGGTGCGTATTCATGCAGAGCATATTATTTACATTGAGAAATATAAAAAAAGCACACGGGTACATATTACAGAATCTGCATTTCGGTTTTATGGGATAGAGTCGGAAGAAACGGACATTCGCATACAGGCTAAATTGGATGAAGTATATGAACTTTTGAAAATGTATGGTTTCGGATGGCCTCATGACAGCTATATCATTAATTTCAATTATATTTTTTCGTGTACGTCAAAGATATTGCGTCTGATGGAAACGGATAGCATATTCCAAATTACGAGAAGCAAGGCAAAGGAATTTAATGAGAAAAAGACAAGCTACATGTGTTCGAAATATGTGAAAAGAGACGGGGAATTATGATGACAGAGCGAATTACTTTATTTTATTTTTTGCTTTGCGTGGCAGATACCTATATGCTTTACCGCTTCTTTGCTGCTATGTTTGAAAAACGACATAAAATGAAATGGGAAATAGTTTATTTGTTACTGTTTGCGGTACTTGCTTTTCTTGTAAATTCCTATGGAACATCGCTGTTGAATTTATTACTTTTACCGGTACTGTTTTGCTTGTGTGCAATTGTGGGATTTCGTGTTTCTGTCGGAAACGGAATCATTTATACACTTATCTTTTATGCTATTTTTGCGGGAGGAGAGACTGCGTTTGAGATATGCCAAAGCTTTCTGGCAGAAAGGAAGCTGATTCCGGTTATTTCGTGGGAAGCCGGTGAAGGAGTCTCTTTTTTAATAATCAGCTATTTACTCCGATTCCTGTTTCTCTTACTTATTGAGAGATATACAAAGAAGATAGAATTAAACAGGGGACAGAATCATGCATGGTATCTTTTAATTGTACCTGTTGTATCAATAACGATTTTATGTAGTTTTTTATATATGGAGTTTCCGAAGGAGCTGCCATTACAGATTGTTATGTGTATGGGAGCTTTGCTTTTGTATTTTCTGAATGCGGCAATGTTTCTTATTTTAGAGAGATATACTGTCGTCATGAATCGTATTAAAACAGAAGAATTACAGAAGGTAAAGCAGGAAATGGAGGAAGAGAATATATTGAACATCATTCGAATGAATGAGAAGTATCGCTGCTATATGCATGACATGTGTTCTTACTTTAATAATTTGCGAATGCTTGCAACAGAGGGAAAAATAGCGGAGATAGTAGAAGTCATTGATGGGATTCAAGGCGGCATGCAGGAGAAAGCAAAAGGGAAATTATACAATGGTAACAGCATTTTTAATGCTATTTTGGCAGAACGGGAGATGAAAGCCAAACGAAATGACATTTGCATGAATATATTTGTGGAGAGCTTTTTGAAGATTGATTTTATTGCCCCGGCGGATATGATTTCCATGTTTGGGAACTTGATTGATAATGCACTGGAGGCGGTAATGAAATGCGAAAAAGGATATAGGAATATCGATATAAAGTTTTTTATGGGCAATCGGCATATGCTGATAATGCATATGGAAAATAATTTTGCGGTTCCAATTAAGCGTAATGGAGAAAGGCTTTTAACCGTTAAAAAAGATTCAAAGCAGCATGGCTTTGGAATTGGAATTGTAAAAAAACTGGCCGAAAAATATGGTGGAGTGTTGGAAGTGAAAACAAGAGAAAATATTTTTGTGACGACACTGACACTTTCTGTCGGTGAGTAGATGCTAGCATCTATTGATGATTTCCAACAGCGAAGGAGAGGGAAAAAGACTACAGTGTAAATTCTGGAAGGAAAAGTGTAAAATTTTGGTGTTTTGTGTTGTAAAAAGAAGATTCATGATATTTTATGTGGGTGTGCTGAAAGGTGCATCCATTTTCATTTTGTTGAAAAGGGGGAGATGAGATACATTATGAAAGGGTCAGAAGAAAAGG
>JAZNIP010000295.1:0-6592 GCA_045577575.1 Lachnospiraceae bacterium
ATTCTGCTCACTTTTTTTCGAAAGTGATATCGTCAAATACCCCTTTGCACCAATCGACTTTCCATCCAAAAAGAAACGGTTAATTCCCTCCTTTGTATCCGAAAGATAAAAACCATCCAGATACAAGTCTGTTTCTCCGGCATTGTACAGTTCCACATAATCTCTATATTCTGCATCTTCATTTGTAAATAAAGAAAAATTACGGCCAATTTCATTGAGAACAATCGGATAATCCGAACGCCTTTCTTCCTCCGACATATATGCAGTCCAAACAATTCCTATGCTTATGATACAACACATAAAAGTCGTTGCGATTTTCATATTATTTCGCTTCATAAACTATGATATCCTCCAAGTCTTGATACCCCACGCTAATCGCACTCCAAATACGCAAAGTGTCACCATACTCGACACAAACAGCACTACATTCACACCGTCAATCCCCCACATTTTGATACAGGGATAGGATGCCACTGCTGCCACTGCAAAGCCCCAAAAAGCCCCAAAAAACAGGCCCTTCATATCCCGTAATATCGTCAATACCGTTCCTGTGAACCAGACAAATGCAATCACCCCGCAGCAGCCAATTGTCGGTACGAGCAGATATGCGTAAGGTCTGATCCCTTCCGTAAACAACAATACAAGTGCCCATTCGCCCAGCAATGCTGCTCCGGCAACAGCCACAACCACCAGCACCGCGATTGCTCCTGTCAATCTACCGAATAACAGCATAAACTTTTTCTTTTCATTTTGTATCAGATATTCCGAAAATAGTGCTGTAAATGTCGTAAAAATATAGGAAGCCAAAAGCTGTATCATAGATGCAGGAATTGCAACAGAGCTGTAATACCCCAGCACCTCACTTCCCGCTATTTTTTCCAAAAAATAGCGGGGAATCGGTACAACTGCATTTAGGCATATCGCATAAATAAACAAGGGAAAGCACTCCCGCGTCAATGCAATCAGCTTCTTTTTATCAAAGCAAAGAGAAAAACGCTCGCAGCGATATGCTCCGGGGATGTCATACAACGCAATCACCGCATAGGCTGCGACAATCATAATCGCCGTCGTAATAATAAGATTTCCGGTCACATATTCCACCGCCACAAATGCTGTAAGTGTTAAAAAACCACGCATCAAAAAAGACTTACCGGAAATGTCCAGTCGCCATGCCTTCTGATCAATTCCATGAAGCACATCCACTGCCGGTTCATTCAGCCTGTATATCATAAACAACAGTAAAAATACCGTTACATATTGCGGATAACCGTTCAGTAGCACAAACACCGCATACAATCCGAATGCAATACCCGTTCCAAGCACTCTGTGAGCCACATAAATATCCGTACTGTATTTTCCGCTTGTATCCGACACCTGAAAATTGCGGATACAAAAATAAGCGATATTGGTGAAAATATTTGTCAAAGACAAGCCTAATGATAAATATCCTGCCTGTGTATAATCTGACAGATGAACAATCAATATTGTCATCAGCCATTGCGTACCGATAAAGCCCACCGAACCGATTACATTCCAAAGCATATTGTTTCGTATTTTTTTATCCATGCTCTTCTTCCTCTGTATATACTGCCTTCAGGGTAAACGGCACACCATCATAAGCCTCTGTAAAATCATATATCTCTCCGGTATCCTCACGCACCCAATATGCAAAATCATACCCCTCCAGCTTCGGGTCGCGCGGCTCATGAATCGTCCTTCCCTCTATGGCATCCAATTTCGTCACATACATTACACCATCTCCCGGATCGCATGTGATTTGATCGTATATCCGATTTTCCAACCAGATATCATCCAAAAACTCCATTCTCTGTTCCAGAAAATCCTTGATGCTGTCTATTTCTTCCTGATAAGCTCCTGCAAAATCTGCTTCTTCTTCGTATTTAAAATGTTCAAATGAATCCCAACGCACATAGTCCATATAGGCAGAGCCCCATATTTCGTCCGTATAACCGTCAATCCTTCCTTCCAGCATCGACCGTATAGCAGGAGCTGCTTCCTTTTTATACTCTTCTATTACAGCTTCCCTAAATTCCGGTATCTGATACAGGTCATACCACCACGATGCATTTCCCTGCTTTGTTGCAGCAAAAATCCCTCTCGGTTCCTGATAATTGACCGGGCGTGTTTTCTCAATCAGAGGATTTCCCAATGTTTTATCATAATCCCACACCGGCCCTGCATACATTAGTTCCTCATTTCCTGCATCCTTGTAAAAATACTGACTGCTATGCATAGCATCCAGGTTCTTTCCGATTTCTTCCATAAGATATTTCCGTGCAAAGCTTTTTACATCAATTCCTGCTGCTTTCAGATTCCCGTTCCGTATTTCCTTTTCTGCCTTATTAAAAACCTCTTTCACATATTCCATTTGCGCATTTGTCGGCTTACGGGGACTTTCCACTACAATATTCTGTTCATTTTCTGTCATGAAATAATACACAGCCTCTGCCAGCCGTTCCGCATCCGCATACTCCAGAGCTGCCAAAAAGCCGGTTTCCGCTCTGCCGCTGTCAACGTCAATGGAAAGTCTCCCGGATCCCGTTTCTATCTTTTCGCATATCTGATACGTCCCACGATACTCCTCATTGATATACAAATCTACAAATGTACTGGCGGGAGAATACACAAGTCCTATACCGGCTGCCATGTCATACATAATTTTATTTCGAAGCATTGATCGCTCCTGCCTGTTTGCCAAAAGAATATACTTTTCCTGTGCACCTGTGTTTAACCAATCAGACGCTCCTTCCAATTCAATCGTATACGGCTTTTTATCCTCTAAAAAAGTAGCGTTCCCTCTTGCTTTTATTTTCCGCATCTGTCCCGATACGCGTACGCTTCCGTCCTCTTGAATCATACGGTACAATCCCGCTTCCTCATTCCCCTTTTCTGCCTCTATATAGGACAAGCTGCCTGATTCGGTTGTCAAAAATAAGGCAGGCACCTTTGCGGAACGCATAACAACTACCGTATACTCTGCTCCGTTTACCTCCAGCACATGTTCTCCATCTTCCATCTGCTTTAAATATCCCCAAATTCCGAGCTTCTCCCCATCCCAGCTCTTAGAAAAAGCGTGCTCCGCCTTAACAAGACATTGCGCTGCTTCATCACAAAAAGACGGTAAAAAAAGATATTCCTTACCGTCATAATAATTATGCCATAGCCTCACCTTAAAATCCTGTTCCTTTGCCCGAATGTCAAAGGTAATCTCTGCGGGAGACACTCCCTGTTTTCCCTTTATTACAATCAGAAATGTCAAAAACAACAGCAGCATACACATTCCGGCTGCCATCGCACACATTTTCCATTTTTTCATTTTATTCTCCATCCCGCTTTTTATCCGCGGCATCTCCTATTACTGTATGAGCGAATCATAAAAAGCTGCTAACTCTTTTGCATTTTTGCTCACATCATAGCCATTTTCAACAATTGCTTCGACATATTGCGGTCTTTGCAATTTTTCCCTCTCTGTCTCAGAAAGCATTTTCACTGCTGCCTCTGCCCATGCCGCTGCATCTTTTTCCAATGACATCGTCTGTACCAGTCCGCTCAATATGACCTCCTGTGTTATCACATCGGACATCAGTATCGGCAGCCCCGCTGCCTGTGCTTCTATCAATGTCACCGGTAGCCCCTCAAACAGCGACGGAAAAATCATCCCATCTGCTGCCTGCATCAACCCGGGAATATCCTGTCGCACTCCCAGTACTTTTACGCTTTCCGCAAGCCCCTCTTCCTCTATCTGCTTTCTGATATCCATTTCAAGAGGTCCCGTTCCACAAAGCCAAAGTTGTATTTTTTTTTGCCTTTTACATATCTCCTTCATAATGCGAATCAGAAACTTATGATTTTTTTGTTCCTCCATTCGTCCTATATGCAATAATACCCTGTCATCCTCCGCATCCATCTCCCTACGGACATTCGCGGAAATCTCTTCCTGAAATACAAAATCCGAGGGGCAAATTCCGTTTTTTACAATTCGAAAGTTACTGCCCTCACACGCCTTGTCACCATACAGCCAGATACCGGCCTTTTTGGAACAGGCAAACAGATAATCTGCCTGATAGCGCAGCGGATACTGCAATACATTTTTTACGATTGCCGACACTCCGCTTCCCGAAGATGTATTATGACTGTGGGCAATGGTTATTCGTCCTGCTTTTTGGGCTTCCCGAAAATACAAGGATGCCGTACTGCGCATATGCCCATGGATAATACGATACTCCGGATGCTCCTTAAAAAACTGTCTCCATTGTCTGCAATAGCATAATGCCGTAGATGCACCAAAAGGCTCCATGGAATAGATCCTTCCACCAAGCCTTTTTACCTCTTCCGTATAATCACATACATCCTCTGTGTGAATGACAAAATCAAACTGTATCCGATTTCGCTCCATACACCGATAAAGATTCATAATCATCGTTTCGGCACCGCCTCTGTCAAGACGCCCCAGTACCTGCAAAATACGAATCTGTTTTTCCATACAATGCCTCCAAGCCTGACTCCATCTGTTTCTATGGTCTCACTGCATGTGCCGGGTCATACGCATCAAATCCAGCCACATCCACAAACTGCTTCCAGTCATTGTCATATATCATAATAGTCAGACCGTTATCTACCAACTGATATACCTCTCTGTTATAAGTAATACTGTAACCGGTCAGCTTTATATAATCATCGTTTCCGCTTTCCCAATTCCATTCTTTATCTCCCGGTGAAACCAATCCGCTGATGCACTGACCGTTTTCAATTACGAAAGAACCGCCCTTCTGCAGCTTTTCTTCCTCCAGCCCAAAGGCTTTTGCCATCTCCCGCAAAAACTCCTCCATGCCGGACACATCACCCGTCACCGAAAATGCTATCGTACGGTTTTCATAAGGAATCGCTGACATATATTCCGGCAAACTTTGTATTTTACTCATCTGCTCATTATTTCTGTCATGTTCACGATTTTTCAAAGCAATGTCCCATGAATTTTCTACATCCAAAGCTCTGTAATCGGTCAGCTCATAATGCTCCTTTAAATACTTTCCAAGATATAGGGATGCTTTTCTTGAGCCTGTCCGATTGAAATGGGTATTGTCCCGGAAATCATTTTGGTAATCTACATCCAGTTCGTCTAAAAGGGAATAATATTCCATAAACGGCAGATCATATTCATCCGCAAGCTGCTGTACTGCCTTTGTCTGTCCGATGTTCCAGCCGATATTTGGTGCCTTAAACAAAAACAGCTCCATATCATTTTCACGACACAGATTTACCATCCGGTGAAAAATCTCCCGGTTTCTCTCCGGTATGACTGCTTCCTCTTCCTCATAATAAGAAGAGAAATCCAATGGCTGTTCTGCTATTTTATCCGGTGTATAAGCTCCCTTTGCATAATTATCATAGGATTCATAGGTTTTCAGGAAATCGTCTTTTTCCAGTTCCTGCCAGCGGTCTTTATACTGTACCATCGGAATCATGTAAGAAATGCCCATTCCCTTATCATGACGGAACATATCAAGTAAGCCTTCTGCCTTCTGCCTTGACATCGGCATATCCGTAACGCCGTAATTCAAATTTTCCGCCTTATTGGCATCCAGTTCATTAAAGATACTGAGTACCTCAAGCCCTATTACTTTCGGTTTCTGCGTCTTTAAAGCCTCCTGCATAAACAGATAGCTCAATTCAAAGGGCTGGGCAGAGCTTCCGAAATCGTAAGCTGCAATCCCGTATTCTTCGTACAGCACCAAAGGATCTGCCGTACAAAACATTGTACTTGCCCCCACAAACAGTACCTCTATGGAATTTTCTTTTTCTTCATAAAATCCCTTTACACTGTCTGTACCGCGATGTCCCATATTCAATTTCAATATCTGCTCCGATTTTGCAAACAGAAATCCAAATATTCCAAGGAAAAGAATTATCTTTGCAATCCCTTTGACAATGGTCAAGGTCTTTTTCCCATCCATGTATTATCCTCTTTCCAACCAGCATCAAAACTGGAAATAAATAAAGTTCGCCGCTTCATAGGCAGGACCGTATGCTCCTAATATAATAACTGCCATAAGCAGCATCAGCATAGTCCCCCACCGGAACCAAATACATTGTTGTGAAAGCCACGTGTCTATTTCCATTGATTTTTTATATTTTATCCAATCAACCAAAAGCAAAACAAGTACCGCTATTACCAATACTTCAAAATACCTTTCAGAAACTCCGTGCGTATACAGACTTCCGTCAAACAGTACCCAGGGATTCCAGCTTGTTATCATCCGTTTCAAATACCGTAATCCATCCATTGCTGTGGGAACCTTGAAAAAAATATAGGCAATACATACGAGTAGCCAGCACTTCACTGTCTGCATCAGCTTATAACTAAAGGAATTCGTTTTGGTATGAAGGCCTGCGTTTATCTTGTCTATCCACGGTGCTGTCACATATTCTGCTATCTGATAGACGGCATGCAATATGCCCCATAGCACAAAATTCCAGGAAGAACCATGCCATGCACCACTGATAAAAAATGTAATCAACAGATTCACATACTTCCGTCCTGTTCCCTGTCTGCTTCCACCGAGCGGAATGT
>JAZNIP010000296.1:0-2054 GCA_045577575.1 Lachnospiraceae bacterium
TTGCAACAATCTTGTCTTCCGGAACATCATGCCCTCCAGACTCCACTCTTGATTTGACACGATATACATTTATCATTGGATCTGCTGTCAATATATAATAACAACGTATAAAATATCCCTTTTCTTTTGCACGCTTAAGGAGATTTAGATTACGTTCTGTAGACAGAACCGTTTCAAAACAAAACTCTTTCATATCAGCAATATGTTCTTCTCTTTGCTTCTCTGCAAGTTGTGCTGCCTCCAAATCAGTGCATTTCAAATTCTTCTTTATTTCATCAGCATTAATATAGTCAATCGGTGGTTTAAGCAATTCCGTAAAAGTGCTTTTCCCTGAGCCATTCGGTCCTGCAAACACAACAATCTCTGGCCTTTTACTTAACTCGCTCACTATATCGTCCCTTTCTAAGTCTTTGACCTATAACCACCCTTGTTCCATCACTATTTTCATGATATATCTTTTGCGTTTTTCTATCAAAAATAACTGCCGGGATATCTAATGCTTTCTTTTTTTCTATTTCTATCTTAACTGCTGCATTCGCTCTTTTTACAACCATCGAATCAGAAATATACTCTTCCCTTTTCATATATTCCACCCTTTCTGTTATAAATGCTATATATTATTATAATATATTATTCCACAAATGATATCAATGAAATTAATTTTAGAAAACAATTATTCAAATTTAGTTTTCAAACTGCCATCTTCCATTTAAGCATGCACACTATCCCCTCGGTATACTCTCCTCCAAACAAAGTGCCCCATACCCCACCAATGGATTCGGATATTCCTTAAATCCCGGTAACGGTCTTGCTCCTCTCTGCAAATATGCCTTTACCTTCTGCCCATATAGGTATCTGTCATTTCCCATAACAATTCCCCACTCCATCATAAGTGCCGCCGCTCCTGTCACAAATGGTGTGGCAAACGATGTTCCTGTCACCTGACCATATCCTCCACCTGACACGCTTGTCATAATCCCAACTCCCGGTGCTGCCAGATCCGGCTTATTCTGCATAATTCCAATGCGCATGGTTTCATCTGCTGCCAGAAGATACCCCCGTCCCGAAAAATCCGCATAAGCCTCATAAGTGGTATCATATGCGCCTACGGTAATTACCTTTGACGCAGTAGACGGAATGGTTAACGTCACCTCCGGAGCTGGTCTGAAAAAACGGGTTTCCGTTCCCACTGCCGTCTGGCTCGGTAAGTACATACTATAATTTCCTGTCACGATACGCACCGGTCTCAGCAAAAATGTCCACACGCCTCGGTTTACATAATTTTCTTGTGGTAAAAAATCCAGATAGATTTCCTGCTGTGATGAATAGGGCGTCGGTTCTCCTATATAGAGAAGTAATTGCGTTTCTTGCAAAGAGACGCGCCGGAGTCTTTCCTCATCCACCGGCTCTGTGGAAAAAACAAAGGTGTCTCCTCCCGGAGAAACCAAAGTAATCTCAAATACGTCTGCATAATTTTTCCAAAGCTGTACGCTGAATGCTCCCTGGTATGTCCCAACAGACAGTTCGATTCTCGCCTCCGGTTCCGATGTATCCTCTGACACTTTCCCTGACACATGCCCCATAGCGGCTCCCTCATTTCCGCTTCCTACACAAATGACACATCTGCCCACCTCTGCCGCATTATCCATAAAACGCTCAAGCAGTGAGGTACCGTCATGAGAGCCATAGGTATTTCCAAAGCTGAGATTGATTGCAAGGGGTTTTCCTGCTGCCACTGCCTTTTTCACCAGATAAGTTACTGCACGCATCAGCTCCGTTGTCCGTGGAAAACCTCCCTCTCGCGGCTGCCCCAGCTTCACAACAAGCAGCTCGCTTTCCGGTGCCACACCCGTAGCAATTCCTGCCACCGCCGTGCCATGTCCGCTCACATCACGGACCGGCAGCCCCGTTGCCGCATCAATCTGTTCCTTTGTAAATTCCACACCAACTGCAAAGCCTGCCGGACTCTGCCATCCCCGCTCAGCATCCGGAGCAATGCTCTGATCCCAGATTGCCTGTATTTTTGTACTGCCATCTGTATTTCTGAAATCAGG
>JAZNIP010000297.1:0-5366 GCA_045577575.1 Lachnospiraceae bacterium
TTCTTTCGGAAGCTCTGTCTTTGTTCTGTTCGGACAGAATATCGGTACCTGCATCACTGCTGTTTTAGCTTCTATCGGTACAAACCGCAATGCAAAGCGTACGACCGTTATCCATCTGATGTTCAATATCATCGGTACCATTGTGTTTACAACGCTCTGTCTGACTCTCCCAGTCACAGATTTTATCGGTGGCTTTACACCGGACAAGCCGGCAGCACAGATTGCTAACATGCACACGACCTTTAATATTGTCACAACGGCTCTGCTGTTGCCCTTCGGTACTTATCTGGCAGCTCTTGCTTCCCGTATTCTGCCGGACAATCAAAAAAATGCCAAACCAAACACTTTGTCGGCATTGCAGGAGGATTTCAACCGCGGTCACACTATGCTCGGCTACTCCGCTATTCACTTAAACATACTTCAGCAGGAAATTGAACAGATGCTTGTTTTCGCAAAAGAAAATGTAGATCGCAGCTTCCAAGCCATCCTGAATGCTGATCCTGTTATTTTCAAACAGGCAGAAGATGTGGAAAATACCATAGATACGATGAATAAGGAAATTTCACAGTATATTTCCAAGATTCTTGTACATAACCGCAGCAATGAAAACGTTGCCGCTATTGAAGAATATTTTCTAATCACCGGAAACGCAGAGCGAATCGGTGATCATGCCTTAAATATCTGCGGATATACGGATGTCATCCGCAGAAATGCTATTTCCTTTTCCGATGCAGCACGCCAGGAAATTCAGGAAATGCGTGAAATTGCCCAAAAAGCAATTGATAAAATTATACACCGCGGTACGGATATGACAGCATTTCTTTCGGAAATTGCGGCCTTTGAGCAGCAGATGGATGATATGACCATGAACTATCGTGAAAAACATCTGCAAAGAATGCATCAGGGACTCTGTTCAGAGGAAGCCTGCATTCTCTATTCTGAAATGCTGACGGATTTTGAACGGATTGGTGATCATGTGTTAAATATTGCTCAATCCTACACAAAAATATCTGCTGCCGAATGAGAGTTTAATCGCTCTCTTCACACATGCGATAGCCAACTCCTAACTCATTGACGATGTAGCGGCCCTCACCGGGACGGAAGCCCATTTTTTTTCGGATATTTGCCATATTCACCTGTAATTTTTTAATGCTTCCATCATCTGTAGAACCCCAGATTTCCCGGATGATGGCCGCGTACGTCATAACCTTTCCGGCATGCTCGGAAAGCAAAGTTACTATATTATATTCCGTTTGTGTCAGCTTCACTTCTTTTCCGTCTACCGTTACCAAACGACGGTCATAGTCAATTTCCATATCATACAAAACAAATTTCCCACCCGGTACGGCTCCCATTTCGCTGCTGTGCCGACTGGTACGCAGTACCGCCCGCACTCTTGCTAAAAGCTCCGGTGTTCCAAAAGGCTTTGTTATGTAATCATTGGCTCCCAAATCAAGTGCGGAAACCTTGTCCTGCTCTCCTGAACGTGCCGAGAGTACAATAATCGGCGTCGTATCAGACTTCCTCACCATTTTGATAAATTCTACTCCATCCATATCCGGCAGTCCCAAATCCAGCATAACCAAATCCGGTAAATGTGAAGTAAACATCAGCATTCCCTGGTGGCAGGTCTTTGCGAGCAGCACCTGATAGCCGTTTGCCTCCAGCACAGTCTCCATAAAGCTGCAAATATTATTTTCATCCTCAATTACAAGTATTTTATAGCGATTATTCCCCATATGCCCGCTCCGTTTCTAATGTAAAATAAAAGGCTGCTCCGCCTTCTCTACGGTTCTCTGCCCAAATTCTGCCACCATGTGCTCTGATAATAGCAGAGCAGACAGACAAGCCGATTCCCATATTGTGCCGATTTCCGTCTACCGGCTGCTCTTTTCCCTGTTTATCCTGATATCCGTTAAACAGACCTTTCAGACGCTCCTGTGCAATCCCACATCCATCATCCGATACTCCAAATACTGCCAACGCTCCTTCGATTTTTACTGTGAGCCGCAGCTCTGTCATCCCTTTTGCATGACACACTGCATTTTCCAAAAGGTTTATGAGCACCTGACCAATCAGCATGGCATCCATCGGAATGCTGACAAATTCCTCAGGAATATCTATCTGTATCTTCTGCTTCGGGCAACGCTTCTGAAACTTCAGTAACACGTCGTCCATCAGCTCCTCCAATACGGTAGGCATCTTACTGATTTGTACCTTTTCTCCACCGATTCTTGTAACGGACAATAAGTTCTCCATCATACGAATCAGCCATTCGGAATCCTCCTGAATTTCACCGAGCAGCTTCATATGCTGCGTTTTTTCCAACAAATCATAATTCTCTATCATCACCGAGCAGGACCCGGATATAGAGGTTAGCGGAGTCCGCAGGTCATGAGAAATCGCTCGGAGCAGATTCCCTCTCATCCGCTCCAGTTCATTCTCTGCCTTTATTTTTTCCTGCATTTTTATCTTTGTGGTAAGTGCACCGGTCATCACGGCTACAAACAGCATGACTACTGCACATGAGACACACTCAGGTGTAATTAAATCAAATGCATAGTAAGGAAAGGTAAATGCATAATTCACTGCAAGCACACTGATTAAAGAAGCGGTAATTCCCCAGAAATACCCTTGTGTTTTCAGGGATACCAGAAACACACCAAGTACAAATATCATCGGAATCAACGTCTTTGTATCAAATAGCTGCTGCATCAGCAAATTGAGCAGAAATACACCAATCAACATGATCAATGTAAACAGTCCGTCCTTCTGCTGCTCCTTTCTCTTCCCCATATATCCACATCCTTTGTTTCTGTCATGTATCTATGCAAAGTGCATATCCCACCCGCTATTCGCACGGATAGGTCATACCCCACTCGCTGCGGATACCGTCCATCAGCTTCATTACCCGCAGAGTTTCACTATGAGGCATTTCCGGACACTCTGTTTTTCCTTCTTTGATTGCCTTGATGCAGGAAAGTACTTCATATTCATATCCGTTAATCTGCTCCGGCACTGTATATTTTGCCGTCATTTTCCGCTCTAAATCAAATACACGGATTTCCTCACAATTGTTAATATTCTGCACTTCGATATAGCCCTTATCACCGTTTATAACGCCCTGTCTGTCGGTCTGTGCCAGCATATTGCTATGTAAAACTGCAAGTTTTCCGTCATCAAAGGTAAGGGTCATGCAATTTATCCAGTCAATTCCGAGCGGAGACATCACAGCCGTGGAAGTTACCCTTTCTACCTGTCCATGAAAAGTCATAAGTGCGAAATTAATCGGATAAACACCTAAATCTAACAGTGCGCCGCCTGCCAGCTCAGGCTTTTGCATTCTCTCGATATGAGGCAGCACATAGCCCAGATTGGCAGTCAGTGAGGTTACCTTGCCGATGACACCACTCGCTACCAGCTCATCTATCATCTTGCGACTCGGCATATAACGTGTCCAAATCGCCTCCGTTAAAAGCAGTCCCTTTTCTTCTGCTATATGTATCAGTTCCTCTGCCTGCTTTGCATTGACAGTAAATGCCTTTTCCACAAGCACATGCTTTCCATGCTCTAAGCACAGCTTTGCATGTTCATAATGATGCGAATGAGGCGATGCCACATAGACAAGCTCTACCTGTGGGTCATTTAACATTTCTTCATAGGAGCCATAAGCCTTTTCAAAGCTCCATTTGTCTGCAAATGCCCGAGCTCTGTCCAGTTCACGGCATGCCACCGCATATTTTTCAACTTCCTCAATTCCGCTTACTGCCTCTGCCATCTTGTGTGCAATACTTCCTGCTGCCAAAATTGCAAATTTCATGTTCTTAACCTCCTAACGTTATATCCTGTTTATTGTACCACTCAAGAGCTCTCCTGAAATCTTCCTTTGAAAAATCAGGCCAGAGCTTATTCTCTACATAAAAATCCGCATATACCGACTGTATCGGCAAAAACCCGGACAGTCTGCGCATACCACCCCATCGGATAACCATATCAATCCGGGAAACATCCTGCGAAAACGGAGCGCCTTCTGTCCGTATCCGTGACAAATCCCATTCCCAACCATAGTTCACGAGAAAATTGAGCTTGATTCCGCCACCGCATACCGTCTGTCTCGTTGTATAGGGAAGCAGCTCCTTCGGAAAACACTGCGATGAGCTGTCGCCCAGTACAAGCAGCTCT
This sequence comes from Lachnospiraceae bacterium, assembly GCA_045577575.1. GTDB lineage: Bacteria > Bacillota > Clostridia > Lachnospirales > Lachnospiraceae > VSOB01. Next base: position 4,183 of record JAZNIP010000297.1, read on the forward strand.
GCACCTTCCTTGGTCAGCATTTCCACAGCTTCCACGCATGCCTGCTGAAAGGCTCTCACCTGTTCCTTCGGTCGTTTGCAGTTATCCACGGTAAACCCGTAATATGTGAGTTCCGCAATGCCCGCTTCTCTGGCTGCACGTAGCAGCTCCAATCCCGGCGCAAGTCCGTATGCATAGCCATCCTGCTTTTTCATTCCATGCAGCTGCGCCCATCTGCGGTTTCCATCGGGAATAATTCCGATATGAATTGGTTTTTTTCTCTTCATTTTACATCACCCATGAATGAGTATTGCCTGCATTCATGGGTGACATACATTTCTTATCATTGAATTTTCCGTTATCAGATATTTCCTATCTGAACTTTTGTTATTGAATCTTTTCCAGAAATATATCATTTACCGGTGTAGCAATACCATGCTTCTTTCCCAGCTCACAAATCGTACCTGCAAACAATACCACCTCTGTTTTTCTGCCTGCCTTACTGTCCTGACGCATGGAAGGTTCTCCATCCGGATTCAGTGTGTCGATAATTCCGACCCACTGCTCCAAATCCTGTTGGCTGAGGTCTACTCCCTCCGCATTTGCCACAAGGATTACCTCTTCCATAGCCGCCTTCATCATATCACGGGCTTCTCCCTCCTGCTGTACCGTCCAGTAGGTACCTGCATATAAGGAAACCGTCTGATTAACGCCCACATTGCATAACAGCTTTCCCCACATGGCATGCTCCATGTTTTCCGGACAGGAATAGGCAAATCCGCTCTCTTCAAAAAAGAGCCTTACCGCCTCCAGATTCTCTGCTCTGTCTTCTCCCATGATACCAAGCGCAAGCTCACCTTTATTTGCACAGGTTGCCGTATTGCCCTCTTTTAACGCATCCATCTTTTGTGCAATGCAGTGCACTACCTTTTCTTTTCCGAATCGGCTTCCCAAATCCTCTTCACTGCGAATACCGTTCAAGGCAGATATTAAAATTGTATTTTCTCCTACCAGATGCGCTACTTCCTCCATCGCAGCTTCTAACGCACCATATTTTACTGTAAACAGGATAAGCTCCGACTTGCGATTTTCCTTTGCCGCATCACAATAATGAAAATCACATGGCTCACCGTTAAAGGTCAGTCCGCCTTTCTGATAACGCTCGATTCTGTCCGGGTCAGCTAAAACCCGCACCCGCTCTTTTC
>JAZNIP010000298.1:0-2883 GCA_045577575.1 Lachnospiraceae bacterium
CAGAGCTTGACAGAGGACGCGGTCCGGTAGCAACCGTACTGGTACAGAAGGGTACACTGCATGTAGGTGATTTTATTTCTGCAGGTGCAAGCCACGGTAAAGTAAGAGCTATGATTGACGATAAGGGACGCAGAGTAAAAGAGGCAGGACCTTCCACTCCGGTAGAGATTCTGGGTCTTTCCGATGTACCGAATGCAGGAGAAATCTTTATCGCACATGAGAATGATAAAACAGCAAAATCTTATGCCGATACTTATCTGGCACAGAATAAAGAGAAGAAGCTGGAAGAAACAAAGGCAAAAATGTCTCTGGATGATTTATTTACCCAGATTCAGGCAGGTAACTTAAAAGAGCTGAATCTGATTGTTAAGGCAGACGTGCAGGGTAGTGTAGAAGCTGTAAAGCAGAGCCTTCTCAAGCTGTCCAACGAGGAAGTTGTTGTAAAATGTATTCATGGTGGTGTTGGTGCCATCAACGAATCCGATGTGACACTGGCTTCGGCTTCCAATGCGATTATTATCGGCTTTAATATTCGCCCGGATGCAACGGCCAAAGCCATTGCAGAGCGTGAGGGTGTTGATGTAAGGCTGTACAGAGTTATTTATCAGGCAATCGAGGATGTGGAAGCGGCGATGAAGGGTATGCTGGATCCGGTATTCGAAGAAAAGGTTATCGGTCATGCAGAGGTTCGTCAGATATTCAAGGCTTCCGCTGTCGGAAATATTGCTGGCTCCTATGTGCTTGACGGTGTATTCCAGAGAGGCTGCAAGGTTCGTATTTCGAGAGAAGGAAAGCAGATTTTCGAAGGCTCTCTGGCTTCCTTAAAGAGATTCAAGGACGATGTAAAAGAAGTAAAATCAGGCTTTGAATGCGGTCTTGTATTTGAAGGCTTTGACCAGATGCAGGAGCTTGATATTGTAGAAGCTTATATCATGGTAGAAGTACCGAGATAGGAATAGGGAAATATATGAGAAAAAACAGTATTAAAAATACCCGAATCAACGGAGAGGTACAGAGGGTACTTGCGGAAATCATCCGAAGCGAAATCAAGGATCCGCGCATAGCACCGCTCACCTCCGTTGTTTCGGTGGAGGTAGCACCGGATTTGAAATCCTGTAAGGCATGGATTAGTGTGCTCGGTGATGAACAGGCAGTAGAGGATACGCTGGCCGGACTCAGAAGCGCGGAAGGCTTTATCAAATCAAAGCTGGCAAAATCCATCAATCTGCGTAACACACCGGAAATCCGTTTTGTAATGGATCAGTCCATTGCTTATGGGGTATCCATGTCCCAAAAAATTGACGAGGTCAATCGGGATTTAAAGGAAGAGGATGAGGAATAGTATTTGGAAAGAAGTGATAAGATGTTTCAATTGGCCGAAGAAATAAAAGGCGCAAAAACAATCGGCATCAGCGGTCATATCCGGCCTGACGGCGATTGCGTAGGCTCCTGTATGGCTTTGTATTTATATTTGAAAAAATGTGTGATGCCGGATACGGAGGTATGCATTTATCTGGAACAGCCTTCCGATATTTTCAAAACCATTCAGGGAATAGAGGAAATACAGACAGAGGCAGGCGAGAAAGAATACGATGTGTTTTTTGCACTGGATTGTGAAAGCAGCAGGCTCGGCTTTGCAGAGCCGCTGTTTCTTGCAGCCAAGAAAAAAATCAACATCGACCATCATATCAGCAACAAAGGCTGCGGAAATGTAAACTATGTGGATGCAGCAGTTGGCTCTACCAGTGAATTGATTTATGATTTACTGGATAAGGAGCTGCTGGATGCGGAAATTGCAAAGGCAGTCTATATTGGTATGATTCATGATACGGGAGTATTTCAGTATTCCAATACGTCACCGAAGACACTGCGGATAGCGGCAGATCTGCTGGAATACGGCTTTGATTTTTCTGCATTGATAGAAAAGACCTTTTATGAAAAAACCTATTTGCAGAACCAGATTATGGGAAGGGCACTGTTGGAAAGCTTTTTGTTTTTGAACGGAAAATGTGTTGTCAGTGCCGTCGATAAAAAGCTAATGGATTTTTACAATGTGACCCCAAAGGATTTAGACGGTATTGTAAATCAGCTTCGTAACTGCAAGGGTGTGGAATGTGCAATATTTATGTATCAGACAGGAGTACTGGAGTATAAGGTAAGTATGCGCTCTACCGACAAAGTGGATGTGGCAAAAATTGCGACATTTTTCGGCGGCGGAGGGCATAAAAAGGCTGCCGGATGTACAATGTCGGGTACTTTTCATGATGTTATCAACAATCTGTCGTTACATATCGAAAAACAGTTGAATGAGGAAAAACAGTGATTAACGGAGTCATCAATGTATATAAGGAGAAAGGCTATACATCTCATGATGTAGTAGCCAGACTCCGTGGTATTTTAAAACAGAAAAAAATCGGTCATACCGGTACACTGGATCCGGAAGCGGAGGGTGTGCTTCCGGTATGTCTCGGAAACGGAACAAAACTTTGTGATATGCTGACGGATAAACGGAAAGAGTATATTGCAGAGTTTTTGTTCGGTGTATCGACGGATACACAGGATATGACAGGAACAGTACTTTCGAAAAAGGAAGTTGACATAACGGAAAAAGAGGCAGAAGAAGCAATTTTGAGCTTTCTTGGAGAATATGACCAGATTCCTCCTATGTATTCTGCATGCAAGGTAAACGGAAAGCGTTTGTACGAGCTTGCCAGAGAAGGAAAGGAAGTAGAGAGAAAGTCCAGACGTGTGATGATTTATGAACTGGAAATTCTTTCGATGAATCTGCCTGAGGTGAAAATAAGAGTGTTGTGCTCAAAAGGAACCTATATTCGTACGCTCTGTCATGATATCGGAGAAAAGCTTGGCTGCGGGGGAGCAATG
>JAZNIP010000299.1:0-5963 GCA_045577575.1 Lachnospiraceae bacterium
CAACTCCTTGGCTCACAGAACGACATGGCTGCGATCCGACTTGTTAACACGCCCCGTCAAAAAATCAACCTTAGATTTTAATGCTGCATCCGAAAGCGTCCCGATTACCAGATGCTGCCTCTTGGCTTTTTCAACCTGCATCTGTCCCTTTACCGACAGCCAGATTGCCTTTCCGTTTTTATCAATCCACCGCCACTGTGCATCCGGAACCTTATCGCTTTCCACAAATGCAATTTCCCGTACCCATTGCTTTAACAGTTTATGGTCATTTGGATGCGTAATTTTTAAAATAGCCTCTTTTGTGCAATACGAAAACTCACCGTCCCCCAATGCATACCTTTGTGCAACGGCTTCTGAAAACCATACCCGATTTTCTTCAATATTCCAAATATACAAATAATCTTCGGTGCACTTTCCTAATGCATCCAAAAGCTTAATCGGATTATCAAACCAGCTATCCATCACTATCCCCCGATATTTTACCATATGTTTTGTACATGATATTCATGCCATATCTGCTGAAACATCCTGTTAAAACGGTAACACCTGTAATTGCTTTACGTCTCCGTAAACCCTCATCTGCTCATTCGTAAGCGCAGACATTGGTGATATCTCCCTGTTTATCATTTTCATAATCGTATCTGCCGTCGTAACAATAATTAAATCCCGGTCATAATACTCATATGGCTCAACGTAAATTTTCCCCTCTGATATCTCAAGGTAAAATGCACCTTCCCCTTCTCCCTCTACATTAAACTGGAATGCTACATGACCTATCGTTTTACTTACTCTTGCTTTTTTCGTTGCTGCCTTTACCCGTTCAACCAATTCCTCATATGTCATGTGCACCCCTCCTGTTTTCACACAATTGTTATTTTTCTTTTATATTCAATATTATTATATCATTTATTTTTCATTTTTCACCTATAATTCATCAAAAATCAACAAATTTTTATATATTTTTTCTGAAAACCTCTAATATAGAATAAGCTAATCAATAATGTCAGACTTTCCGTAATCGGAGCCGCCAGCCATATTCCGTTCATTCCGAATAGAATCGGCAACAGAAAAATACAAAGTAATAAAATAACAAGTCCTCTTGCTGCAGAAATCACTGCAGATTCCTTCGCTTTTCCGATAGATGTAAAAAAGAACGAAGCGATTCCGTTATATCCCGACACGAGAAAGCTGATGACGAACAGATAAATACCAGTTTTCGCCATCTCCAAAACAGCAGCCTCTTTTACAAATATGTTGCAGTAAAAGTTTGCACCAAGCACCATAGCAACCGTAAAAAGTATACCCGCACCAAAGACAAAGCCGCTTGTTATTTTACGAATAGCATCCGACGTTTTCTCTTCTCTTGCACCAAAGGTAAAGCTAATCAAAGTACTGGCACCTTGTCCGAAGCCTATCACAATCATGCCAAATACATAAGATATATATCCTACAATCGTAAATGCAGTTACTCCGTCCACTCCTGCCATTTGCATAATCACAACATTATACGCAAACATGGTAATACCCATCGACATTTCACCGATAAATTCCGAGCTTCCGTTAAACATTGTGTTTTGAAACACTTCTCTGCTGAAATGAAACTTTCCGAAACGGTATACCCTTGCTTTTCTTATAAAAAACCAGATATTTATCAACATTGCTGCAAATGCAGCGATTGCGGAGGATACTGCAATTCCCGCAATCCCCATACGAAATGTTTTGACACACAAAGCATCCAGTACAATGTTCAAAACAACCGTCAGCAGATTTGTCCCCATGAAATACTTTGGATGTCCTTCTCCCCGTATAAACATTCCGAAGGAAGAATTGATAATCATAATCGGAAGCTCCACTAAAGAAATCATATAGTAAATTTTAAAATATTCTCTTACAATGCCTTGCGCATGAAACATATTTAACATCGGTTCAAAAAACAAAAGTACAAGTAAAGCTACTGCTATCGACATCACAATCGTCGTTACAATTGTTTGATTGAACACTGCTTTGCTTTTTTCCAAATTACCGCTTCCGTATTCCATTCCCGCAATCGCAACACCTCCTACCGATACCATAAGTCCCACTCCAAGAAACAAATACACAATCGGCAGACCCATATTAATTGCCGCAATTCCTTCCTTTCCCACATAATTTCCTGCAAAAAATCCGTCTGCTACGGTAATCATAGCTGTCAAAACCATAGAAATAATAGCCGGAATGGAAAAGCTCAGTATCATCCCTACCTTATTCTTTTTAATTAATTCTAAATTCATAAAAAAACTCCTTTCTCATCATAAATCTCATCCTCTGCACAGCGATAAGACCTATTATAGAAAAGAGTTTCATTTTAAACTTCTGAAATCTTGCCTTATTTAATCGGAAAATGAATGTCAATTTTTGTTTGCCCATTCGTATAGTAGTAATACCGGTCAAATCCATAGCGTTCATCTATTTCATAGGATACCTCGGGCAGATATACATGAAAAACTGTCTGATACGCTTTATATATGTCTTTCACATCACCTTCAAAATGATATATCAAAAATTTTCCGCCCTGCAACATTCTTGTGTTCGGCAGCTCACAAGTATCATCCACACTCATGCAGATATCATATACACAGCCGCCTTCCTTTGTAACAGAAGGGTCATCTAAGGTACATTCGTAAAATACGGTATCCTCTCTCTGAAATTCCCGATATTTTTCACAAAACTCACACCATTCTGTCTGCATGCCATCGTAGCTTCCGATTCTTCTCTCATACAGCACCTTAATATCTTCCACTACTTCTATCGTAATGTTTTTTACACATTCTTCAAAAGTTCCAAGCTGCCCATGATGTATGTAAGGATGCTCGATTGTGTTTTTCAGCAATTTTCTCCGATAAGCCGCAGGATTCTCCCCTTTTTGTTTGCGAAATGCCGTACTATAATTGGAAGAACTGTAGCCGTACTTCTGCGCTATCTCCGTAATACTTCTGGACTTTTCAACTTTCATACGAAATGCGCTTTGCTCCAGCTTTAACCGTTTGATAAACTCATAAACGCCTTCTCCTGTTTCTGCTTTAAACAAACGACTAAAATAGTACTTTGATATATGACAATGCTCACAAACATCCTCCAGGGTAACCGACTCATTAATATGCTGATAAATATAATCAATGGCCTGGTTTACACTTTTGTTCTGAATCATGCGTTCCTCCTTCATGTAGTATCAGAAACATTTTACTACAATGGACTTTGCACATCAACAGCAGACAAAATACCTTTTGACCCTTGTATTATATAATGTTGCGAATCCCCTCGCATATTTTGCGTGCAACAAGCGGATTGTTCATCGTATACAGATGAATTCCGTCAATATCACTTACCAGCAAATCAATAATCTGACTCAATGCATAGGACATACCTGCATCAAATAATGCCTCTTTGTTATTTTCATATTTACTGATGATTTTCTGAAAACGCTCAGGAAAGGTCGCTCCGCACATCGTTACCATTCTTTTTATTTGTGCTGCATTGATAACAGGCATAATTCCCGGAATAATCGGAACATTGATGTCTGCAATTCTGCAGTCATCAAGGAAATGAAAAAAACACTGATTATCAAAAAACAATTGGGATAACAGTATCTCTGCACCTGCATTTACTTTTCTCTGTAAATGCTTTATCTCAGAAACCTTATTGACGGATTCGGGATGACACTCCGGATAGCATGCCCCCAATAAGCAAAAATCTTCTTTTTCCTTTAAATAAGATATTAAATCAGACGCATGTCTGAAATCATCCTTTTCCCGGATGTTCGGATTCTTATCCCCTCGAAGCGCAAGCACATTTTGAATTCCTTCCTCCCGCATAATCTTTGCAAATTCATCGATTTCTGCTTTGTTATAGTGAAGACAAGTCAGATGAACCACCGGCTCTATCCGGTACTTATACTTGATTTTTTTTGCAAGCTCTATAGTGCGGTTGCAGTTAGAACTGCCTCCCGCACCAAATGTAACACTAATATAGTCAGGATTTAATTCGCACAAAACCGCAAGTGTCTCATCAATATTTTTGAGCTCGCTATCCTTTTTGGGTGGAAAAATCTCAAAGGATAAGCTTTTTTTCTTCTTATTATATATCTCTGAAATTCTCATTTATCATACCGTCTTTCCATGCTCTAAATCGTACTTCTTATCTGTTTGGCTGCCTCAACCATATTGCTAAGGCTTGCTTCGGTTTCCGCCACCCCTCTTGTCTTTAATCCACAGTCAGGATTTACCCACAAGTTTTCTCTGGGAATTTTGGTCAGCATAATATGTAATGCATTTACAATTTCTTCCACAGCAGGTACGCGGGGAGAATGGATATCATACACTCCCGGTCCGACTTCTGTCTCAAATCGATGCTCCCGCAGGGAATCTAATATCTGCAAATCCGAACGGGAAGCCTCAAAGGTAATCACATCCGCATCCATATCATCAATGGCAGGAATGATGTCTGTAAACTCGCTATAGCACATATGCGTATGGATTTGCGTCTCCGGCTTCACACCGCTATGAGTCAAACGGAAAGCTGGAATTGCAAAATCAAGGTATTCCGCATACCAGTCTGATTTTCTCAATGGCAGTTTCTCTCTCAATGCCGCTTCATCAATCTGTATCATTTTTATTCCGTTTGCTTCTAAATCCAACACTTCATCTCGGATTGCCAAAGCAATCTGAGAAATGGATTCCTTTATGGAAATATCCTCCCTTGGGAATGACCAATTTAATATTGTAACCGGACCTGTCAGCATCCCTTTCACAATCTTTGTCGTTAATGACTGCGCATAGACAGACCACTCAACCGTTATCGGTCTTTCCCGATATACATCCCCCCAAATAATCGGTGGTTTTACACATCTCGTACCATATGACTGCACCCATGCTTTCTCGGTAAAAAGGAATCCCCCCAATGCTTCCCCAAAATATTCTACCATATCATTTCTTTCATATTCACCGTGCACCAGCACATCCAAGCCGATTTCTTCCTGACTCCGTATACAGTCAGCAATTTTCTTTCTGTTAAATTCTATATACTGTTGCTTTGCTATTTCCCCCTTGCGAAAAGCAAAACGATTTGCTTTTACATCCTTTGTTTGCGGGAAAGAGCCTATCGTAGTTGTCGGAAGCTCCGGCAATGCCAACACTTTTTTCTGCAGCCTCTGACGCTCCCTTCGCTCCGGTAACCGAATATAATCCTGCTGTGCCACATGAGAAAGTCTTTTATTTACTTCCGCTTTTCCGCAATTTCTATCGCTTGCGAAAAGCTTCTGATTATTCCGATATATTTCATTTGTTCCGTATTCTTTACTGTCTGCAAGCACACTCAGCTCCTGCAGTTCAACCAATTTTTCTTCTGCAAAGGCAAAATAGGCTAAATATTCCTGTGAAAGCTTTTCTTCGTGCTTCAATGTATACGGAACATGTAACAAAGAACAAGAGGTTGACAATACCACTTGAATTCCTTTATCCCGCAAGGAATTTATGGTCTTCAACGTTTTCGCATATTGATTTTTCCAAATATTCTTTCCATTCACCAGTCCCGCAAACAACAGCTTATCTTTTGGAAATCCATAGCTTTGAATCAAATTACAGGTTTCTTTTCCCTCAACAAAATCAAGCCCGATACCTGAAAATGGCATTTTTATCAAATCATGATAAATGTCTCTCACATCTCCGAAATATGTCTGCAGCAGTATATTGCATTTTGTTCCGGGCAAAATCGTTTCGTAAATTTTACGGAATAATTCTATATCTCCTTTTTCCATATCCCGCACAAGTGCCGGCTCGTCAAACTGCAGCCATGCAATCTCATACTCCTCACACTTTTCAACCAGTTCCTGATATCCCCTGATAATAGCGTCCACATAATCCTCTGCTGATTTTTCTCCGGTATATCTGCACAGCTTCAACATCGTATATGCTCCGAGTACCACCGGT